>NZ_JBMDKC010000045.1:0-43963 GCF_057809515.1 Bacillus sp. FG16 | reverse complement strand
TAGAGCAGAGGACTGAAAATCCTCGTGTCGGCGGTTCGATTCCGTCCCGAGCCACCATTTATTTTAATAAAATACGCCGGCTTAGCTCAATTGGTAGAGCAACTGACTTGTAATCAGTAGGTTGGGGGTTCAAGTCCTCTAGCCGGCACCATGTAAGTTTCGGAGGGGTAGCGAAGTGGCTAAACGCGGCGGACTGTAAATCCGCTCCTTCGGGTTCGGCAGTTCGAATCTGCCCCCCTCCACCATTTACATAGGGGCATAGTTTAAAGGTAGAACTGAGGTCTCCAAAACCTCCAGTGTGGGTTCGATTCCTACTGCCCCTGCCAAATATATTTACACAACATGGCGGTTGTGGCGAAGTGGTTAACGCACCGGATTGTGGCTCCGGCATTCGTGGGTTCGATTCCCATCAGTCGCCCCATTTTTATTTTAAAAATTACAAATAATTTAATTGATACTTACATATAATTAAGTAAGAATTCGATGGGCTATAGCCAAGCGGTAAGGCAACGGACTTTGACTCCGTCATGCGCTGGTTCGAATCCAGCTAGCCCAGCCATTTTTGCGGAAGTAGTTCAGTGGTAGAATACAACCTTGCCAAGGTTGGGGTCGCGGGTTCGAATCCCGTCTTCCGCTCCAATAAAATTTAATATGGCGGCATAGCCAAGTGGTAAGGCAGAGGTCTGCAAAACCTTTATCACCGGTTCAAATCCGGTTGCCGCCTTTTCTTTTGTGCCGATGTGGCGGAATTGGCAGACGCGCACGACTCAAAATCGTGTTCCTTCGGGAGTGTCGGTTCGACCCCGACCATCGGTATCATGAACGTCGTAAAAAAACTCTATACAATTAGTATAGAGTTTTTTTGTGTTTTCTTTTCATTACATGACAAAATAAGCGCAAAAAGTGTACGGTGAGTAAACTGTGAAACATTAAAAGGATAAAAACAAACATTCAATTTTATCTTTTTAATTGCGGTATTCTACAATATTCCCTTCGAGCACTCTAGAGAGAATTTCTCCACCCCGGTGACATGAAGTTAAATCCGACACCACCAGTAGATATTAGTACATTATCAACGGTTAAGTTTGTAATTTCTAAAAACTTCTTTTTAAACTCTTCTCTGTTGTACTTATACATTGTTGAGTGGCACGCCCACATTTGCATTGAAGTACTTAACCAATCCCCTAATTCCTTCAATTCAGGAAACGCCTCAAATTGGATTGGTTCATCTAATTTCATGAATCTTACTTGATAGATAGTTGGGTTTAACTTTTCTCCTATTCCTTTAAGAGTATGTGTGTTTTTTTCGTTTGAATGTGTCATAATTCTCCCCCATTTCCCCTTCGAATTTTTTCCTATTTTAATTATACAACAATAGAAAGTAATTGTAGGGATATTATGGAAATTGTTATCAGCAATATAAAAAGACTCTAACAGAAATGTTAGAGTCTTTTTTGTTAAATTATATTATGTGATGCTAAAATTCGTAATAAACTTAGGAATTCATGTATAATATAACTTGTCGAAAGAACAAAATGATAGTGATTTATATTATGTCTGTAATATGAATCAAAAATGAACTTTTTATATTTCTTTTAAAAATGTGTTGAACACACATTATATTTCATATTAATATTTTTATGTAGATTTAAAACGAGAAAGAGAGTGGAAAGTATGGGCCGTAAATGGAACAATATTAAAGACAAAAAAGCATCAAAAGATGCAAATACAAGCCGTATATACGCGAAATTTGGACGTGAAATTTATGTGGCGGCAAAACAAGGCGAGCCAGATCCAGAATCAAACCAAGCGCTTAGAGTCGTATTAGAACGTGCGAAAACATACAATGTACCAAGAACAATTATTGATCGTGCAGTTGAAAAAGCAAAAGGCGGTTCAGAGGAAAATTATGACGAGCTTCGTTATGAAGGATTTGGACCAAATGGAGCTATGGTTATTGTAGATACACTTACAAATAACGTAAACCGTACTGCAGCAGATGTACGAGCTGCATTTAGCAAAAACAGTGGTAACATGGGTGTAAACGGTTCTGTAGCTTACATGTTTGATGCGACAGCTGTTATCGGCCTTGAAGGTAAAACATCAGATGAAGTTCTTGAAATTTTAATGGAGGCAGATGTAGATGCACGTGACATTCTAGAAGAAGAAGATGCTGTTATCGTGTATGCTGAACCAGATCAATTCCATTCAGTACAATCTGCACTTAAAGGTGCTGGCGTTGAAGAATTTACAGTTGCAGAATTAACAATGCTTGCACAAAGTGATGTTACACTTCCTGAAGATGCTCAAGTACAATTTGAGAAAATGGTTGATGCATTAGAAGATTTAGAAGATGTACAACAAGTTTACCACAACGTAGACTTAGGAGAGTAATACGATGAAAGCCCCTATTCGTTTAACGAATAGGGGCTTTTTTTATGAAGTTAATTAAGGTGATGAATTATTAAAGGTATTTTGTTGTAGATAGGGAATATGCTTATAGAAATATATGAAATAACCATTATTTCTAGGAGGCTTAGTATGGAACATAAGACACCAAAGCATATAGTTGCCGTAGCAGGTTATTTAACAAATGAAAAAAATGAAGTGTTATTAACAAAGGTACACTGGCGAGCTGATACGTGGGAAATGCCAGGAGGACAGGTAGAAGAAGGAGAAGCACTCGATCAAGCTGTCTGTAGGGAAATAAAAGAGGAAACAGGGTTAACGGTGAAGCCTATCGGAATTACCGGGGTTTATTATAATGCCTCTATGCACATTCTGGCTGTTGTTTTCAAAGTAGCATATGTGAGTGGCGAAATAACAATTCAACCTGAAGAAATACAAGAGGCTAAATTTGTTGCTTTAAATGAAGAGAACATAGATGAGTATATAACGCGTCCTCATATGAAATCTAGAACACTTGATGCAATGAGAGCAACACATTGTATTCCATATGAAACGTGGGAAGTGCAGCCATATAATTTAATAGGAAGATTGTAAAGAAAAGAGTGGCTGATTTGAGATACATTCAAATCACTACTCTTTTTTGTATATTGTTTAAGAAAAAGGTCAAAATAATAATAGTGTTAGTATTGATTTCAAGAACGTTTGTTCTGTATAATGTATATGTTATATACATTAAGATTACTAGATACTCAAAAGTACATATATTTGTAGATGATATAATTAAAGTATAAAGTGAAAATATAATAGCCATAAGGCTTACTCTGTGATTGGTTATTCGTGCATTAACATAATCTACATTCAATATTTCAGATGAATAGTAGATAAAAAAGGACTGTGATACAATACTTTTTTACCCCGCTATTTGCCGGGAACGTGATTGGTGAGGGCTGAGTAAAGTTTCACTTTATACCTTACAATGATGTAAGGTACGTGTAAGAGAAATCGATGGGATATTTTTTTACAACAAGGTATTCTTAAAGTAAGAGTTATACGCTGTGTGGAAAAGAGGTGTTCAAGATGAAAGAACGAGTATTATCTAGGGTGAACTATCATCAAAAAGTTGCATTAAATCCAATGACTAAACTTTTTTATAAAGCCATTATATTATTATTATTGTTAAGTTGTACGTTATTATTCATTGGAAATGTAATGATCGAGCAAAGTGATATTAGTAAATTACATGTACCGGCTAAGTTAGAGGTGCCAGAATCATTAACACATGCATTTATTGCGACAGAAGATAAAAGATTTTATCATCATAACGGTTTAGATTATATAGCAATTATTAGGGCCTCTGTTGAGAATATAAAGGCTGGTGGTGTCGTGCAAGGAGGAAGCACGATTACACAACAGCTATCTAAAAATGCTTTTTTAACGAATGAACGTACATTTTCTCGTAAGTGGAAAGAGATTTTTTATACGAAAAAAATTGAACGCACATTTACGAAGGATGAAATTTTAAAATTATATGTAAGTAACATTTATTATGGTGAAGGAGCATGGGGAATTGAAAAAGCAGCAAACCTTTACTTCGGTAAAAAGGTGAACCAATTAACGTTGGCTGAAAGTGCGATGATGGCTGCTGTAGTAAAAGCACCTGCTTATTACTCACCTGCCCAAAATTATGATAAAGCAGTAGAGAGACGAAATGTCGTTTTGAGATTAATGGAGAAAGAAGGCTATATAAGCCATGATGAGTATGTTCAAGCAGTTAGTGAGAAATTAGTAATTCGTCATGATATAAAAATAGAGCAGTCGATGTTAAATAGTGCGCGTAAAAAAGCAGTAAGTTAAGAGAAGTTCCTACAGAGGAGCTTCTTTTTTTGAATAATTTGTGACAATTTGTGACACAATATCGTCACAAATATTGTATTTTTGTAATTTATGTGAGCGTGTTCATTGCGTGACGTATATAAGTGTTGATATTATGTGTATTGTGTACAATGCTGTATACAGAATATGAATTTAAAGAGGAATGTATATGAAATCAAATAAACTCATGGCTCTTGGGGTAGTTTTTTCTATCGCAGTATTGATTGTAATCGGAACAATTGCGTATAGCATCATAAATGACAAAAAAGATAAAGGGAATGAGATGTTTGCTTATTCTACGCAACAATCTTTAGGGAAAGATGATGCTCCGGTTAAGGTAGTTGAATTTGGAGATTTCAAATGTCCTGCTTGCCGTACTTGGGATGTAACAGTATTACCTCGATTAAAGGAAGAGTATATTGATAAAGGTAAAGTGCAGTTATATTTTATTAACTTCCCATTTATCGGAAAAGACTCGGATTTAGGTGCAGCAGCTGGTGAAGCAATTTATAAACAAGATAAAGATTCATTCTGGATCTTCTATGATGAGATTTATCAAAATCAAAAGAAAGATACGGAAGAATGGATTACAGAAGATTTGCTTCTTAGCATTGTGAAAGAGAAACTTCCAAAAGTTGATGTAGCGCAATTTAAGAAAGATTTACACAGTAAAGAAATTACAGAAAAAGTACGTAAAGACTCAGATCGTGCTCAAAAATTAAAAGTTCAAGGTGCTCCTTCAGTATATGTAAACGGAAATCTTGCAAACCCTGATTTCGATAGTATGAAGAAGGCAATTGATAAGGAATTGAAAAAGTGATGAGGTCTCTCATCACTTTTTCGACTTTTTTCGATAAAATTCTTGCCTCTATTTTTTTAACATGCTATACTACTTTACATAAGTTATTCTAATATCTTATATGTAATTCATATTTGCGGGTGTAGTTTAGTGGTAAAACAAGAGCCTTCCAAGCTCTGGTCGAGAGTTCGATTCTCTTCACCCGCTCCAAATTTTATTAAATGTTTTTCTATAAATTGTGATCAACGCAGTGTTTCGTTTCCGAGATAAACGAGGCATTGCGTTTTTTAATGTTTGAAAAATATAATTACATGCGAAAATAGAAGTAAATAATAGTATTCCAAAATTGAATTACTAACCAATGGAGTCGTTACATAAGGGATGGATTCATCTGAGGAGGCGATTAAGAGTGGATTTTGAACAATTAAAGCAAGATGTAATTGCGTATAGTAAAACAATTGGTATAGATAAAATAGGCTTTGCAAGTGCTTCTCCTTTTGAGGAATTAAAGCAGCGCTTAATCCAGCAACAACAATTAAATTATCAATCTGGATTTGAAGAGCCTGATATAGAGAAGAGAACGAATCCGCAACTTTTATTACCGGGTGCTAAATCAATTATTGCGATTGCTTTAGCATATCCTTCAAAATTAAAAAATGCACCATTAAGTAAGCGTGGAGAACGCCGTGGAATTTTTTGCCGTGCTTCTTGGGGACAAGATTATCATCTTGTTTTACGAGATCGTTTGCAAAAATTAGAAGCATATTTAATTGAAAAACTTCCAGATATAGAAGTGAAGTCCATGGTTGATACAGGTGAATTAAGTGATCGAGCTGTATCAGAGCGTGCAGGCATTGGCTGGAGTGGGAAAAACTGTGCTATTATTACACCTGAATTTGGTTCTTACGTATACTTAGGGGAAATGATTACAAATGTTCCATTCCCACCAGATAAGCCGATAGAAGATCAATGCGGGGGCTGTACGAAATGTATCGATATTTGTCCTACAGGTGCTTTAATACAGGGGGGACAGTTAGATTCGAAGAAGTGCATTGCGTTTTTAACACAGACGAAAGGATTCCTACCTGAAGAATATCGCGATAAAATAGGAAATCGTATATATGGATGTGATACGTGTCAGACTGTTTGTCCGAAAAATAAAGGAATGGATTTTCATAATCATCCTGAGATGGAGCCGGATCCTGAGCTAGTTAAACCATTATTAACGCCACTTTTAACAATTAGTAATCGTGATTTTAAAGAGAAATATGGGATTATGTCAGGGTCATGGAGAGGGAAAAAGCCACTGCAAAGAAATGCGATTTTAGCATTAGCACATTTTAAAGAAGCATCGGCAATTCCTGATTTAATTGGTGTTATGAAAGATGACCCAAGACCGGTATTGCGTGGAACGGCAGCATGGGCACTTGGGAAAATTGGCGGAGATGGAGTAGGCGAAGCGATTGAGAAAGCGATGGAACGTGAGAAAGATGAAGAAGTGCTTCATGAAATGGATCGCGGGCTTGAATTGTTAGCACAGAAAAAAGAGTAGATAATATTTCCCTTTTTCATATTGTAATATGGGAGGGAAACGAAATGGCTGTAAAAATGAATATTGAAAAGCAAGTACAACAGTTTTTAGCATATATCACAGAGAAACGAACAGACGTGGATGGTATTGCTGAGGATTTACTACAAATGGCACAGAGAAAGAAACAATTGTTTCAAAGGCGTAGTGCACATATAGTGAAAGCAACTGCGGATGTTTCTTTCATTAGGCAATTAAATAGTAATGACCATCAAGAAATTGATTATCAAATACATTTTAAATATTTAATTAAGCATAAAGAATTATTTTATATTGAAGAGGAACAATTAAAACGAAGAGTTTGTTTAAATAATAGTCGGATTATAGGCGATTATGATATTGAAGTGTCAGAAGAAATTAGAATGGTTGAGACATTAGAAAGGGAAATTACGAAAGAGAAGTACGGTTCTTATCAATATAATCGTTTAGAGGCAGTGAAATATGCAGAGCGTTGGTGGGATGACCGAAATCCTATGTATCGTAATTTCCCTGATAATTGTACGAATTTCATTTCTCAATGTCTTCATACTGGAGAAGTACCTATGAACGGATATCCTAATATTCGTAAAGGATGGTGGCAAAGGGAGAATCAGTGGAGTTGGAGCTGGGCTGTTGCACATTCTTTTTATTGGTATTTGTCAGGTGCTACAACAGGACTTCGAGCAGAGGCGGTAGAGAGGCCAGAAGAACTTATTCTTGGAGATGTTATTGCTTATGATTTCGAGGATGACGGAAGATGGAATCATACGACGATTGTAGTAGCAAAAGATGCAGATGGTATGCCGCTTGTAAATGCACATTCAGCGAATAGCCGTCGACGTTATTGGAACTATGAAGACTCTAGTAAATATACACCACAAATGAAATATAAATTCTTTCATATTATTAATGGGTAGAGATTTTTCGCTCAAGTGGTATAATACGTAGTAGACAAAAAACAGAGGTGAATATCGCGTGGGAGTACATGTTGTTTTATATCAGCCAGAAATTCCAGCAAATACAGGGAATATTGCTCGTACTTGTGCAGCAACTGGAACAGAATTACATTTGATTAGACCGCTTGGATTTTCAACGGATGATAAAATGTTAAAGCGTGCCGGATTAGATTATTGGCAGCACGTGAAAATTACGTATTATGATTCAATTGAAGAATTTTATGAAAAAAATAAAGATGGTGAATTCTTCTATTTAACGAAGTATGGCGAGAAAGCTCATACAGCGTTTGACTATAGCAAGCGCGAGAAGGATTACTATTTTGTATTTGGAAGAGAAACAAACGGCTTACCAGCTAATGTAATCGAAGAAAACTTTGATCATTGTTTACGTATTCCAATGACAGATAAAGTACGTTCATTAAATTTATCTAATACAGCAGCAATTTTAATTTATGAAGCATTCCGTCAACAAAATTACCCTGGATTAGATTTAGAAATCGTTTATTAAAAGTCGCCATATGGCGACTTTTTTTTATAAAATAAAAATAATATGTAATCATACATTTAAAAGAGAGGACATAATCATATAGAATGGGATATATGATTAAAAATAGATAAGACGGGTTGAGATAAGTATGAAGGAAGAATATAGTAATCAAAATACCTTTTTAAGTATGATAGATATGGATTTAATTAGAGAAGGGTTATTACATGCTATTCAAGATTTAGTATTTATATTGAAAGTTATTGATGATGAAACGTTTAAATATATGTATGTGAATAAAATAGGAATGGATTATGCTAGGTTAAGCGAAGAGTGCTATGGAAAAACTTTTGCAGAAGTATTACCAAAAGATATAGCGGGGATATTGCAAAGGCAATATGAAAAAGTAGTGAGAGAAACGAAAGCACACACCTTTTGTGATGTAGTCAAATTACCAAAAGGTGAGATACATTATGAATCTTCACTTAATCCTGTCTGCGATGAAGAAGGAATATGTCAATTTGTTATTTGTATTACAAGAGATATTACAGCTCAAATTGAGGAGAAGAAAGAGATAGAGGAAAAACAAATGTTATTTAAGTCGTTACTGGAATATAATAATGACTCAATTATATCTATAGATTCTATGGGGAGAGTTACATATGCAAATCCGGCAACGTATGAAATATTTGGATACCGGTATGAGGAATTAAATAATAAATTTATTTTTGAATTTATTAATAAAGAATATGAAAAAGATTTTCAAATTATATTTAAGGGATCGATGCAAGGAAAAGCAAAACAAATTGTTTCAAAGAAATATGTTCATAAAGAAGGGTACGAGCTATATATTTCTTTGAGAACTATCCCGATTATTGTGAACGGTGAAATTGTTGGAGTTTATATTGTTACGAGAGATGTTACAAGGCAAGTATTAAACGAAATGCGAACAGAATATTTAGCTTACTATGACCAGTTAACAGGATTAATGAATAGAATTTCATGTACAAATAAGTTAAATACTTTTTTAAAAGAGAGTATAAATTTTGCGCTTGTATTTATAGATTTAGATGAGTTTCATCGTATTAATGATACATTTGGTCATAAAGAGGGAGATAAAGTATTACAAAAAGTGACAGAATGTTTAAGCAATCTAAAAATAGAAGGTATGCACTTATTTAGAGAACACGATGATCAATTTGTTATGTTGATAGAAAATATAACGAAAGAATGTGTAGAGGAAGTTGCAAAAAGCATACTGAAAAATATTAGTGAATATTTTGTAATCGAAGAAGAAGATGTATATTTAAGTGCGTCAATTGGAATTGTAATGGCTCCAGCAGATGGAGAAGATGAAAAAATACTATTTCAGAGGGTCGATGCTGCTTTAGAAAAAGCAAAAGAAAAAGGAAAAGGACATTATCATTTTTATTGTAGTGGATTAGACTGTGAGCGTGAACAAAGGTTTATAATAGAAAACCAGTTACATCGTGCTATAGAAAAAAACGAGTTTTTCTTATATTATCAGCCACAAATTAATATTGAAACGAAAAAAATAGCTAGTATGGAAGCTTTAATAAGGTGGGAGAATAAGGAATTAGGATTTGTTTCTCCAAACCAATTTATTCCGTTGGCAGAAAGAACAGGATTTATTATTAAGCTCGATGAATGGGTAGTAAATCAAGTGTGTCAGCAACTGCGCGAATGGTTAAATAAAGGATATGAAGTGGTCCCAATTGCAGTTAATATTTCAGCTAGACACTTTCGCTCTATTACATTAATAGAGATGATTACACGGGCTTTAAATAAGTACAATGTACCAGCTCATTTATTAGCGATAGAGGTTACAGAAGGAGCTCTTATACATAAAGATATATCGAAGAGAGTGTTACTACAATTAAAAGAACAAAATTTAAAGATTCATTTAGATGATTTTGGAACAGGCTATTCATCTTTAAGTTACTTAAAAACATATCCAATTGATACTTTAAAAATTGATCGTTCTTTTATGGAAGGTATACATATAGATGAACGTGATACGAATATTACAGCTGCAATTATTCATTTAGCTCATACTTTAGAATTGAATGTAATTGCAGAGGGAGTAGAAAAAAAGGAGCAAATACAGTTTTTGAAAGAAAAGAATGTGAAGCTTGTACAAGGTTATTATTATAGCCGACCACTATCCAAATATGATATAGAAAATATGTATTATAAATAATGCATAAAAAAATGATGTGCTAAAAGCACATCATTTTTTATGTGTACCTGGTTTGTCATTGTAACCGGATGTAAAAATAGCGGTAAGAAATGTGAGTGATACACCTAAAATTAATAATAATTTCATACTAATATCCTCCTTACTTTTTTCGGTTCACGAGTTTTATTTATTACCCAAAATGTATGTAAGGTTCTTAGAAGAAAAGAATTTATTTATAATGAATAGCAGTGTAAAAACGTTAATACCTATATTATACAGAATTTTCTTTGAATTTTGGAGAGAATTTTAGCGTGCTATTATATATTTCGTTTTGATTTAAAGAATGTTTAAGGACATCCTAGCATACCTTTTATAATAATCCGATTGAACAAGGAGATGGGGGAGGAGCTATAATGGATATTCTAAAAAAGATTGAACAGCATCGAGCAGCAGAAGAACGTTTACAATGGGAAGGTACGTTTGCGGAGTATTTGGAGCTTGTGAAAGAAAGACCATGGGTGGCTCAAACAGCACACTCTCGCATTTACAATATGATAAAAGATGCCGGAATTGAAGAAGTTGATGGTAGAAGAAAGTATAACTTCTTTAGTAATCAGCTCTTTGGATTAGAGGATGCTCTAGAACGTCTTGTAGAAGAATATTTTCATCCATCTGCAAAACGATTAGATGTTAGAAAAAGAATTTTATTATTAATGGGTCCTGTTAGTGGAGGGAAATCAACGTTAGTTACGATGTTGAAACGAGGATTAGAAACATATTCAAGAACAGATCGCGGAGCAATTTTTGCAATTAAAGGATGCCCAATGCATGAGGATCCACTGCATTTAATTCCACATCATTTACGAGATGATTTCTTTGATGAGTATGGAGTTAGAATTGAAGGGAATTTATCACCACTAAATGTCATGCGTTTAGAGCAAGAATACGGATCAAGAATTGAGGATGTAGTTGTAGAGCGTATTTTCTTCTCTGAAGATCGCCGTACAGGGATTGGTACATTTAGCCCGTCTGATCCAAAATCACAGGATATTGCAGATTTAACAGGTAGTCTGGACTTTTCTACGATTGCAGAATATGGTTCAGAATCAGATCCGCGTGCGTATCGATTTGATGGAGAATTAAATAAGGCAAACCGAGGAATGATGGAGTTCCAAGAGATGTTAAAATGCGATGAGAAGTTTTTATGGCACTTATTATCGCTTACGCAAGAAGGGAATTTCAAAGCGGGAAGATTTGCGCTTATTTCAGCAGATGAATTAATTGTAGCGCATACAAATGAAACAGAGTATCGCTCATTTATAGCAAATAAGAAAAATGAAGCATTACACTCAAGAATTATTGTAATGCCAGTTCCTTATAATTTACGAGTAAGTGAAGAAGAACATATTTATGAAAAAATGATTCGTGAAAGTGATGTGTCGAATGTTCACATTGCACCACACACACTTCGCGTTGCAGCAATGTTCACTATTTTAACTCGTTTAAAAGATCCGAAGCGTCCGGATATTGATTTAATTAAAAAGATGCGTTTGTATGATGGAGAAACGGTAGAAGGTTATAATGCGATTGATGTAGAAGAATTACAACGCGAATATCAAGATGAAGGTATGAAGGGTATTGATCCTCGTTATGTCATTAACCGAATTTCGTCTACAATCATTCGAAAAGAGGTACCATCTATTAACGCGTTAGATGTACTTAGATCTTTAAAAGATGGGCTGGATCAGCATCCATCGATTAGTAATGAAGACCGTGAGCGTTATATGAATTTCATCTCATTGGCGAGAAAAGAATACGATGAAATCGCGAAGAAAGAAGTACAAAAAGCGTTTGTTTATTCATATGAAGAATCAGCTAAGACGCTTATGGATAATTACTTAGATAACGTCGAGGCGTACTGCAATAAATCGAAATTACGTGATCCGTTAACAGGGGAAGAAATGAGTCCAGATGAAAAATTAATGCGCTCAATTGAAGAGCAAATTGGAATTTCAGAAAATGCTAAGAAAGCATTCCGTGAAGAGATTTTAATTCGCATTTCTGCTTATGCCCGTAAAGGAAAACGCTTTGATTATAATTCACATGAACGTCTTCGTGAAGCGATTCAGAAAAAACTATTTGCTGATTTAAAAGATATAGTGAAAATTACAACATCAACGAAAACACCGGACGAAAATCAGCTTAAGAAAATCAATGATGTTGTTGCGCGTTTAATTGATGAGCATGGCTATAATTCTTCTTCAGCAAATGAATTACTACGCTATGTAGGTAGCTTGTTAAACCGATAGTTTGATAACAAAACGCTGTCTCTTGTATTTTGCGGGACAGCGTTTTATTATCCGTTCATATGTGTGTAAAGTGTCATACCTTGTCCAAATGTAATAAATTAAGATGCAATTTCATGAATTTATTGTCAATTATTTTTACAATATGCATATGATAGAGTAACCAACCATTCATACGAAAAAAGCCAACACAATACAATATGTTGCAAAGTAAAAATGTGTGCAACAATGCATTGTGTTTCTTTCTTATCAGTGGCTGAATATTTCTTTCTATTATGTGAGTGGCAAAATTTTGTTTAGGATGCTCGGGGTATTGTATGAAAAACGTTATAAATGTTTATGGGATGATTTTCTATGGGCAGTTACCTTTCAAATATTCTAGCTTGCACATTACAGAACAAAATTTGTAGCTTGCTGTTCATACAGGAAGACAATTACAGTAAGGAGGGAAAGGAATGGGCGAAGAAAATCAACCAAATTATACGATTTCACAGGAAAACTGGTCCCTCCATCGCAAAGGATATGACGACCAACAGCGCCATCAAGAAAAAGTACAAGAGGCAATTAAGAATAATTTACCCGATCTTGTAACAGAAGAAAGTATAGTTATGTCTAATGGCAAGGATGTTGTAAAAATACCAATTCGTTCTCTAGATGAATATAAGATTAGATACAATTATGATAAAAATAAACATGTTGGGCAAGGAAACGGTGACAGCAAAGTTGGTGATGTCGTTGCGAGAGATGGATCAGGTGGTCAAAAACAAAAAGGACCAGGAAAAGGGCAAGGAGCAGGAGATGCAGCTGGGGAAGATTACTATGAAGCTGAAGTCTCTATTTTAGAATTAGAGCAGGCGTTTTTCAGAGAGTTAGAGCTGCCTAATTTAAAGAGAAAAGAAATAGATGAAAACCGGATTGAACATGTTGAATTTAATGACATTAGAAAAACAGGATTGTGGGGAAATATCGATAAGAAACGAACAATGATATCTGCATATAAACGAAATGCGATGCGTGGTAAAGCATCTTTCCATCCAATTCATCAAGAAGATTTAAAGTTCCGCACTTGGAATGAAGTATTAAAGCCAGATTCAAAGGCTGTTGTGTTAGCGATGATGGATACGAGTGGATCGATGGGAATGTGGGAGAAGTATATGGCACGTAGCTTCTTTTTCTGGATGACAAGATTTTTACGCACAAAGTATGAAACAGTTGATATTGAATTTATTGCTCATCATACAGAAGCGAAAGTCGTTACAGAAGAAGAATTCTTTTCAAAAGGAGAAAGTGGTGGAACAATCTGCTCCTCCGTATACAAAAAAGCACTCGAGCTAATCGATAATAAATATTCACCAGATCGCTATAATATTTATCCATTCCATTTTTCAGATGGTGATAATTTAACATCAGATAATGCTAGATGTGTAAAGCTTGTGGAAGAATTAATGAAGAAGTGTAATATGTTTGGGTATGGGGAAGTGAACCAGTACAACCGCCATAGTACACTCATGTCAGCCTATAAAAATATTAAAGATGAAAACTTTAGATACTATATTTTAAAGCAAAAAGCAGACGTATTTCATGCGATGAAAAGCTTTTTTAGAGAAGAATCAGGTGAGAAAATGGCATAACCTCTTTTAAAGAGGTTCTTTTTTTGTAAACTTTTTATTTTTTTAATTGACAATGATAATGAAAATCATTATCATTTATTCGAGAAATGATTACATTTCGAATTATATATTTCGGAGGAGATGTAAAGTTGAAACAAAATAAAAGAAAACGTATAAATGCAATGATTATAGCGGCGACGTTATCACTTCCGTTTGCTGTGTATTCGACACCTGCTTTAGCGGCAGTAGCAATTGAGACGAATAAAACGGGACAAGGTTTAGAAGATGGTACATATGACGCTGTTATTAAAGCGTATAAAGATAAAACGAATGAAGAGTCTATGGCAGCTGTTTATATAAAGGATCCGAAATTAACAATTGAGAATGGAAAGAAAATTGTAACAGCAACATTAAGTGATAGTGATTTCTTTCAATACTTGAAAACAGAGGATATTCATACTCCAGGTGTGTTTCATGATGTGAAAGTAATATCAGAAGATAAAAAGAAAAATGGAACGAAAGTGATTCAGTTTGAAGTAGGGGAATTAGGAAAAAGGTATAATATGCGAATGCATGTTTATATTCCAACAATGGCCTATGATAATAAGTACCAAGTACAGTTTGAAGTAAATACATTGAATTTAGAGAACAATGTTCCAGAAAAACAAAAGGAAAATAAAGAGGAGCGACAAGATGAAAACGGAAATGTAATATTAGATAAGCAATTACAAAAATATATTAATAAATATAACTTAAATAGAGATAATGTAGATGCGCCAATCACAAAGAAAGATTTATTACAAATTAAAACATTATCCATTTATTCAGGCAAAGGAATAACTGAAATAACTGGTTTAGAGTATATGACAAACTTAGAGAAGTTGACGTTACGAGAGTCTAATGTAAAAGACATATCAGCCATCTCGAAATTGAGAGGTTTGAAGTACGTTGATTTAACGTCTAATTCAATTGAAAGTATTCACCCAATTGAGCAGTTAGAGAATATTAATATGCTTTTTTTAAGAGATAATAAAATTTCTGATCTTACACCATTAAGTAAAATGAAAAAAATTAAAACATTAGATTTAATCGGTAATAACATTAAAGATATCCAGCCATTATTTACATTATCAACTATGAAACAATTATACTTAGCAAATAATCAAATCAGTGATCTTACGGGAATTGATCGATTAAATAATGTGGAACTATTATGGATAGGGAACAATAAAATTAATAATGTTGAATCTATTAGTAAAATGAGTAATCTTATTGAACTAGAAATTTCTGATAGTGAAATAAAAGATATATCATCACTATCTCAATTAGGAAATTTACAAGTGCTGAATTTAGAAGAGAATTATATCTCTGATATATCGCCGTTGAGCACTTTAACAAATTTACATGAGATAAATCTTGGAGCAAATGAAATTTTTGACGTAAGGCCTGTTGAGGAATTAGGTAAGCGAATTTCAATTGACATTCAAAGACAAAAAATCTTTTTAAATGAAGCAAGTGTAGATGAAGAAATAAAAATCCCAGTATACAACCTTAAAGGAGAGCCACTTCAAAATATTAATCTACAAAGTGAGGGGGCTACTCTGAATAACGGATTTATAAAATGGAATAGTCCTGGAGAAAAAATATATGAATTTAAACTAGATACTAATTCTACTGAAAGTAAAATAAGATTTAATGGCACGGTTATACAGAATATAGTTGAAAAACAAAAAGAAAGTCAAAATGTAATTCTCGATAAAACTTTACAACAACATATTAATAAAGAGAATTTAGGTAGAGAGAATGTAAACGCTCCTATCACAAAAGAAGATTTATTACAGATTAAAAAATTAGAGATACTTAAAGAAAAAGGAAATGAGATAAAAGATATAACAGGTTTAGAATACATGACGAACTTAGAAAAACTCACTTTAGAAGGAGTAGGTCTGAAAAATATTGAGTTCATCTCAAACTTGAAACAATTGAATAATGTGAATGTATCTCATAATCAAATTGAAGATATAACACCACTATCTTCATTGGAAAATTTACAGTGGTTAAATCTTGCGGACAATCATATTAAAGATGTAACGGTTATTGGTTCCATGCTAAACTTATTTAGCTTAAATTTAGCTGGAAATGAGATTCGTGATGTAAGGCCGTTAATACAATTAGGTCAGTGGTTTACAATTGACGTGGGAAGACAAAATATCATTTTAAATGATGCAAAAATAAACGAAGAAATTCAAGTTCCTGTATATGATTTAGAAGGAGAAAGTATTGAAAATATTCACTTGGCAAGTGAGGGAGGGACGTTTAATAACGGAGTAATAAAATGGAGTACCCCAGGTGAAAAGGTGTATAAATTTGATTTAGATTCTGATGAAATTAGCATAAGTTTTAACGGAACGGTAATCCAAAATATAGTTAAAAAAGAAGAAGTGACAGAACCAACAAAAGAAGTTGAAGAAGCGAAAGAAGAAGTAAAAGAGCCAACAAAAGAAGTTGAAGAAACGAAAGAAGAAGTAAAAGAACCGGTAAAAGAAGTTGAAGAAACAAAAGAAGAAGTAAAAGAACCGGTAAAAGAAGTTGAAGAAACAAAAGAAGAAGTGAAAGAACCGGTAAAAGAAGTGAAAGAGGAAGTAAAAGAGCCAACGAAAGAAGTTGAAGAAGCGAAAGAGGAAGTGGACGAGCCAACAACAGGAGTTGAAGGATCGAAAGCGGAGGTAAAAGAAACAGGAAAAGAAATTGAAGGTTCAAAAGACGCGGTAAATCAATCAGCAGTAGTCCAAGAACAAAACGTGAATAATCAAGTTGTGAAAGAAAATAAACCAGCTGTTAATAAGCAAGAAGAAAGTAAGAAATCATTAGGAGCAACAGGTGGACAAGAGAATACATCAACATTACTTTCAGGCATAGCGTTAGTTCTTTCAGCACTGAGTATGTTTGTATTTAGAAAGAGATTATTTAAGAAATAAAAAAACGTTTTATCTTATTATAACGTAAGATGATTATATGAGTTTTTGAGAAGACATTATCATGGCGATTTCATTTTGAAATATGCTTATGGTGATGTCTTTTTTAGAAGGAGATAAATGTAAAAGGTGTGAATATATTAGTGAAGGAGGAGAGGTTATGTATGTCAGTTCTATTTTGAAAATTGAAGAGGTGGCAGCATTTATTGCGAATATGAATAAAGATGCTACTCATCATGTTGGCTATTGTGGAGATGAGAAAGAGGAGTTGTTACAGACAATTATTCATGATTTTTCAGATATAGGCTGGGAACAATCTTTTGTTGCTACTTATGAGAATAATAATTTAATAGGTTTATTAGGATTTGATGTGGATGAAGTAAAGAAATGTGCAGAGATATGGGGACCGTTTATTATCGCAGAGAATTGGGAAGAAGTTGCTTTACATATGTGGAAGGAACTTATAGAAAAGGTGCCTTTTCATATTGAGAGATTTTATGGTTTTTATCATGTGGAAAATAATAATTGTGCCCGTTTAATGAGGAATTTACATGCAAAAGAACAAGGTCGACATAGTATTCTCGTTTTAAATAATATTGTGGAGCACCGTATTATATGTAATGTAGAAGAGGCTTTACCACAAGTGTTTGAGCAGTTTATCGCTTTACACAATCATGTGTTTTCTAATACGTATTATGACGGAAACGAAATTATTGAACGTTTAAGTAAGACGAATAAATTATTTGTAAGTATGAAGAATGATAAGTTAGAAGGTTATGTATATGTGGAAGTAAATCCAGAGTTTCAAGAAGCGAATATCGAATTTATTGCAACCGCTGAAAATAGTAGAAGAAAAGGTGTCGGAGAGCGGTTATTACAAAAGGCAATTCAGTATATTATTTCCTTCCAAGGAATGAAGGAGATAGAATTATGTTTGAATACGAATAATGATCGTGCGATGAAATTGTACAAGAAAGTAGGATTTGAGGAGAAGGCATGTTTACAACACTATATAATAGAGTGAAAACCCATTCGTATGAAAATTATATTTCATACGAATGGGTTTTATTAATCTACTTTTCCCTCAGTTGTTACGGATTCAGAAGTAATTTGAGGTGCTAATCGTTACATAACCTTTTTTATTTTTTGAGATACTTCTTTTGTTTGCAAATTAACATCTTCTTTTCGCAGCTCCTTAAAGAGCGAAATGACCATAAGAACGACTACGATAGAAAATGGTAGTGCTGCGATTATAGCTGCAATTTGTAGTGCATTTAATCCTCCAGCTTGTAATAAAAGAGCTGCAATGATTGCGATTGTTAATCCCCATATAAGTTTTAAACTATTTTTCGGTGATAAGCTTCCGTTACTCGTTTGCATGGAAACAACAAATGTTGCTGAATCAGCAGAAGTAACGAAAAATGTGGCTACTAAAATTAACCCGATAATCGTTAAAAATGTAGAGAATGGTAGATGTGAAATAACAGCAAATAATCCAATCTCTGTACCATTTTTTGCAATTTCATCAGCTATTCCAAGCGATTGGAACATTTCCATATGAATTGCGGTACCACCAAATACTGCAAACCAAAATGTACAGATAAGAGTTGGGACTAATACAACTCCAAAAATAAATTCTTTTATTGTACGCCCTTTAGAAATACGTGCGATAAATGTGCCGACGAATGGAGACCAAGAGATCCACCATCCCCAATAGAAAATAGTCCAGTTTTCAATCCAAGAAGAAGATTTTTCACTAAATGCTCCTAAATTTAATCCCATACTAGGTAAACCGCCGATATAAGAACCGAGTGTAGATGTGAAATATTTCATAATAAATACAGTTGGTCCTAAAAGTAAGAAAGAGATGAGTAAAATACCTGCAAGAGAGAAATTCAAGTTACTCAAATATTTAATCCCACGATCTAAGCCAGTTTGTGCACTTGTTAAATATAAAACAGCGAAGATAGCTATAAGTACGAGCTGGGTAAGTAAAGTGTTATGAATGGAAGGGAATAAATAGCTTAATCCTCCAGCAATTTGTTGAGCACCAATCCCAACAGATGGTACAATGCCAAACACTGTGGCTAAAACAGCTAAAATATCAACTGTTTTTCCGATACGAGAATTTTTCGATCGATTAAATAATGGAGTAACTGTAGCCCCGATAGTGCTACCTTTTTGTTTGCGGAATGTGAAATATGCAATTGTTAAAGCGACCATTGCGTATAGTGACCACGGAAAGAGTCCCCAGTGGAAAAATGAATATTGCATAGCGAGTTTGGCGCTTTCTTCTGTACCTGCTTTTCCTGTTAATGGATCTGTAAAATGTGAAATCGGTTCAGCGATTCCATAAAAGAGGAGTCCAATTCCCATTCCTGCCCCAAACAACATGGATAGCCAAGATGGATAATTATATTTTGGCTTTTCTCCATCTTTACCAAGACGAATAGAACCGTACTTAGAAAATGCTAAATAAGCAGCCAAAATAATCATTGTAGTCATAAGTAGAGAGTAAAACCACCCAAATTTATTGAGGATAAATGAGTTTAAAGAAGATGTAACACTTTGTAAATCGTAGCCTTGTATCCAACTTGCTGGGGTAATTCCCCATATAATGAATAATGTTGTTAGCAAGAAGGAGATATAAAATACACTGTTTTCTTTTTTTATCATAGAATCCCACCCTTATTTAATAAAGTTAACAATTATAATAATCATAACAATTAAGTTTTTAATTGTCAAAAAATTCCCTTTTTATAACGTGAAAGGATGTAATTTGTTTTAGGGAGGTAAAGAGCAATGCGTTCACGATATGTACAAATTATAGGAAGAAATAATATGAAATATTGCATTTTATATTGTTACATCCAGATTTTATGTTAAATTCTTGAATGGAATATTAAAATAGGGGGCAAGGATATGAACAAGAAATCAAAGATCAATAAAGTGATGCTTAGCATTAGTACAATGGCTTTATCGTTAGGGGCACTTCAAACTCATGCAGCAGCGGAAGAAAAAGTACCATATAACGTGTTGAAAACGAAACCGGTTGGAATTGAAAAGCCGGTAGATGAAGTTGGACATATTTCAAAAGTGGATGAAACTTTATCATTTCAAGAACGTTTAAAAGTAGGAGATTTTTCACAGCGACCAGCATCTATTACGAAGAAAGCTGCAGTAAAGCAAGTTAAAGACAGCTATTCAATGGCTGATTTAAACAAAATGAATGATCAAGAATTAGTTGAAACGTTAGGCAGTATTAAGTGGCACCAAATTACAGACTTATTCCAGTTTAATGAAGATGCAAAGGCTTTTTATAAAGATAAAGGAAAAATGCAAGTCATTATAGATGAATTAGCTCATAGAGGTAGTTCATTTACGAAAGATGATTCAAAAGGAATTCAAACGTTTACTGAAGTGTTGCGTTCAGCTTTTTATCTTGCATTTTATAATAGTGAATTAAGCGACTTAAATGAAAGAAGCTTCCAGGATAAATGTTTACCTGCTTTAAAAGCAATCGCAAAAAATCCAAACTTTAAGCTTGGTACAGTTGAACAAGATACAGTCGTATCTGCATACGGTAAATTAATTAGTAATGCTTCAAGCGATGTTGAAACGGTTCAATACGCATCGAATATTTTAAAGCAATACAATGATAATTATACTACTTATGTAAATGATCGAATGAAGGGACAAGCAATATACGATATTATGCAAGGTATTGACTATGATATACAGTCGTACTTAACTGAGGCTCGTAAAGAAGCGAATGAAACGATGTGGTATGGAAAAATAGATGGGTTTATTAATGAAATAAATCGTATTGCTCTTCTAAATGAAGTAACGCCAGAAAATAAATGGCTCGTTAATAATGGCATTTATTTTGCTAGCCGTTTAGGGAAATTTCATAGCAATCCGAATAAAGGATTAGAGGTTGTTACACAAGCAATGCATATGTACCCGCGCTTAAGTGAACCGTATTTTGTTGCAGTAGAACAAATTACAACAAATTATAATGGTAAAGATTATAGCGGGAATACAGTAGATTTAGAGAAAATACGTAAAGAAGGAAAAGAGCAATACTTACCAAAAACGTACACATTCGACGATGGATCAATTGTGTTCAAAACAGGAGATAAAGTATCAGAAGAAAAAATTAAGAGACTATATTGGGCTGCGAAGGAAGTAAAGGCACAGTATCACCGTGTAATTGGAAATGACAAAGCGTTAGAGCCAGGAAATGCGGATGATGTATTAACGATCGTAATTTATAATAGTCCAGATGAATATCAGTTAAATAGACAATTGTATGGATATGAAACAAACAACGGTGGAATTTATATTGAAGAGACAGGTACATTCTTTACATATGAGCGTACACCAGAGCAAAGTATTTATAGTTTAGAAGAGTTATTCCGTCATGAATTTACTCATTATCTGCAAGGGAGATATGAAGTTCCTGGTTTATTTGGAAGAGGAGATATGTATCAAAATGAAAGGCTAACTTGGTTCCAAGAAGGAAATGCAGAGTTTTTCGCAGGATCTACTCGTACGAATAACGTTGTACCAAGAAAGAGTATAATTAGCGGATTATCATCTGATCCTGCAAGCCGTTATACAGCAGAGCGTACACTATTTGCTAAATACGGTTCTTGGGATTTCTATAATTACTCGTTCGCATTGCAGTCTTACTTATATACGCATCAGTTTGAAACATTTGATAAAATTCAAGATTTGATTCGTGCGAATGACGTAAAAAATTATGATGCATATCGTGAAAATCTAAGTAAAGATCCTAAGTTAAATAAAGAGTATCAAGAGTATATGCAGCAGTTAATTGATAAGCAAGATACATACACTGTACCAGAAGTAGCTGATGATTATTTAGCTGAACATGCAACGAAGTCGTTAGCAGCGGTGAAGAAAGAAATTAGTGATACGTTGCCTATGAAAGATACAAAAATGACAAAACATAATTCTCAATTCTTTAATACATTTACATTAGAAGGTACGTATACAGGTAGTGTCACAAAAGGTGAATCAGAAGATTGGAAAGCGATGAGTAAAAGAGTAAATGAATCTTTAGAACAATTGGCGCAAAAAGAATGGAGTGGCTACAAAACTGTTACAGCATACTTCGTCAATTATCGTGTGAATAGCTCAAATGAATTTGAATATGATGTAGTCTTCCATGGAATCGCAAAAGATGATGGAGAAAATAAAGCTCCAACGGTTAATATAAATGGCCCTTATAGTGGTCTTGTAAAAGAGGGAATTCAATTTAAAAGTGATGGCTCAAACGATGAAGATGGAAAAATTGCTTCTTATTTATGGGAATTTGGAGATGGAAGCACAAGTGCAGAAGTGAATCCAGTACATGTATATGAAAGAGAAGGTTCTTATAAAGTATCGTTAAGAGTAAAAGATGATAAGGGAAAAGAGAGCAGAAGCGAAACAACTGTTACGATTAAAGATGGAAGTTTAACAGAATCAGAACCAAATAATCGTCCAGAGGAAGCAAATCGTATCGGGCTAAATAGTACTATAAAAGGTAGTCTTATTGGCGGGGACCACACTGATGTTTATACATTTAATGTAGCATCAGCGAAAGATATCGACATTTCTGTTTTAAATGAGTATGGAATTGGGATGACATGGGTACTTCACCATGAATCAGATATGCAAAATTATGCGGCTTACGGTCAAGCTAATGGGAACCGTATAGAAGCAAAATTTAATGCAAAACCAGGTAAGTATTACTTGTATGTATATAAATATGATAATGGCGATGGAACATACGAATTGTCGGTAAAATAAGTTCTTTTCCAATGTATGTTTAACTTTACTTTTTGTGGAAAATAGTATATTATATAGATATATAATATATCGGTTATTTTCTAGGAGGAGCCTGTCACAATAGGTTTCTCCTGTTCTTTTTTAGAGGCCTGTCTTACAGGCTTTTCTTTAAAGGGTAAATAACTGAAAATTAAGAACGATAATCTTTGAAAGAGGTGGGGCATACACATAACAAAAAAGGGATTGTTTAAGAAAGGGGGATAAGAAATGGTCTTGTTTGGTTATCCACTTGAAACAATTTATTTATATGGATTTATTATTGCTACTATACTCACTGTTATTTATATCTTCTTTGGAGATATATTTGAATCGATATTTAGTTTTGGGGGCGGATCTGTATCCGTTGTTACTTTATTACTTAGTTTTTTCGCCATGTTATGTGGACTTAGTTATATAGGAGAATATTTATTTTCCTTTAATAGCATTCTTATTTTCGGGGCTGCATGTGCTATATCCTTTATTGGTGTATTTATAATGAAAATATTAATTTTAAAGCCGATTGCAGAAGCAGAACAAAATACCGTACAACGTATGGATGAATTTATCGGTTGCAAAGGAGAAGTCATTACGACAATTCCTACAGAAGGATTTGGTGAAGTATTAATTTCATCCCAATTTGGAAGTAATGCAATCCCAGCTAAAACAGTTGGAAAAAAAGATATTTCGCAAGGAACAGAGGTTATTATCGAGGGAGTCCAAGATGGTGTTTTACTTGTACAAAACATCGCTTATTCTTTAAAGAAACCAAAATTATAAGGGGGAATTTACATGACGATTCCATTAATTATCGGTGGAGTTTTACTCGCAATTTTAATTCTACTCATTTTAGTATTTATTACGAAGTATCGTACGGTTGGTCCGGATGAAGCGTTAATTGTTACAGGGAACTGGCTTGGTGGAGGAAAGAATGTAGTTACCACTGATGATGGAAAGAAGATTAAGATTATTCGTGGGGGCGGTACTTTCGTAGTTCCAATTATGCAAAGAGCAGAGCCTTTAAGCTTATTAAACTATAAATTAGAAGTTGGTACACGTGATACGTATACGAAACAAGGTGTACCGATCACAGTAAACGGTGTTTCTATTATTAAAGTGGGATCAACAATTGAAGAAGTTTCCACGGCAGCTGAACAATATTTAGGAAAAGAAACAGAAGAGTTAAAAATAGAAGCAAAAGAAGTTTTAGAAGGGCATCTCCGTGCTATCTTATCTTCTATGACAGTAGAAGATGCGTATAGTAATAGAGAGCAATTTGCTCAAAAGGTACATGAAGTAGCTTCTACAGATTTAAAGAAGATGGGACTTCGCATTGTTTCCTTCACAATTAAAGAAATAATGGATAAAAATGGATACTTAGATGCGCTTGGTCAGCCACAAATTGCGACAGTTAAGCGTGATGCAACAATTGCGAACGCAGAGCGTGAAAAAGAAGCACGTATTGAAAAAGCACGTGCAGAAAAAGAAGCAAAAGAAGCAGAATATCAACGTGATGCACAGATCGCTGAAGCTGAAAAACATAAAGAATTAAAAGTACAGTCCTATAAGAGGGAACAAGAGCAAGCACGTGCAGATGCGGATCTTTCTTACGAATTACAACAAGCGAAAGCACAACAAGGTGTTACAGAAGAGCAAATGCGCGTTAAAATCATTGAGCGTGAGAAACAAATTGAATTAGAAGAAAAAGAGATTGCGCGTCGTGAAAAGCAATATGATGCAGAAGTTAAGAAAAAAGCCGATGCAGATCGCTATGCTGTTGAGCAATCAGCGGAAGCAGAAAAAGTAAAACAAATTAAGAAGGCAGATGCGGATCAATATAAGATTGAAGCTGAAGCAAGAGCTCGTGCAGAAGAAGTGCGTGTAGAAGGTTTAGCGAAGGCGGAAATTGAAAAAGCGCAAGGTCAAGCAAAGGCAGAAGTACAAAAAGCACAAGGTACAGCGGAAGCAGATGTTATTAGGTTAAAAGGTTTGGCAGAAGCAGAAGCGAAGCAAAAAATCGCAGAGGCGTTTGAATTATATGGGCAAGCCGCGATTATGGATATGGTTCTTAAAATGCTTCCAAGTTATGCGAAAGAAATTGCAAGCCCACTTAGCAATATTGATAAAATTACAGTTGTTGATACAGGCGGCGGTGGTAAAAATAGCGGGGCCGGAAAAGTCGCGGGTTATGCGACTGATTTAATGGCAACGATGCAAGAAACGTTAAAAGCTTCTTCTGGCATTGACTTAAAAGAGCTATTAGAAGGATTTGCAGGAAAAGGAGCGGTACAACAATTATCAAGCGATAAACCTGTTGTATCTGTAGTAGAAGATGGGAAAAAAGAAGTAGAAAAAGATAAAGAATAATAAGGTGGAAAGAACCTCTAGTAATTGAAATACTAGAGGTTCTCCTATGAATTATAATATTTCGAATAATATACATTTTTATACATTGTTTTAATTATTTAATTTATATAGAATGAAAAAGATATGTATCAATTCTTTAGATCTATAAAAAGATAGAGAGTCTCATCGATACATTTAAATCGTATTATTTTTATAGAAAGATTAAATGTTAATTAATTACATTTAAAACGGTATGGAGGGGTAGAAGTATGTTTCAAGGGAAATTAAGGAGTAGTAGTTTAAAAACAAAGTTACTTGTATCATTTATTATTATTTTAATTCTTCCAAGTATTGTAATTGGTTGGACGTCTTATCAACAAGCGAAGAAGAATTTTAATGAAACAATTTTAAACTCGGCGAAAGATAATATAAAAATTTTGGATAATGTAATTAATAAGGAATTGGATAGTAAAAAAATAGATGCAACTTATTTTACGAAATTATTCACACAATCAAGTTACCAAGCAGATCAAATTCAAAACATACAAAATAAACTAGAAGAATACAACAAACTACATCCAGAAATGGAAGCAATCTATACAGGATCTAGTAATGGACAGTTCATTCAATCACCAGCTATTCAGATGCCAGATGGATATAATCCTACAGAAAGAGATTGGTATAAAGAGGCAGTGAAGAAAAGCGGAGAAGTAATTGTAACTGCTCCATATAAGTCAAAAACGACAGGGAATATTGTTATTACACTAGCAAAACAAAACGAGGATAAAAGTGGAGTTCTTGGGATTGACTTAATCATTAATGATATTGTTACTACTTCCAAGATGGTTAATATCGGTAAGGAAGGATATGTAGCGATATTTGATCAAGATAAAAATGTAGTAGCGCACCCGAAAATGAAGCCAGGAGAGAAATTAGAAGAGAAACTTAGTAAAGAATTGTATAAACAGGAAGCTGGGGATTTTCATTATTCATTAGATGGTGAAGATCGCAATATCACTTTTAAAACGAATAAGAAAACTGGATGGAAAATAGCAGGAATTATGCCTTCCAAAGAAATTATCGAAGCGGCTGAACCTATTTTCTATAAAACAATAACTGTTCTTGGAATTTCACTAATAATCGGTGGGATTGTAATTTACTTCATAATTGCGTCTATTATTAAACCGTTAAAACAACTTGTCATATCATCGAAGAAGATTAGTGAAGGTGATTTAACAGAATCAATTACAGTTCATTCTAAAGATGAAATTGGACAGCTAGGAGAAAGTTTTAACGAGATGGCTGCATCGTTACAAAGTGTCATTTCCAATATAAACACTTCAGCAAGTCATGTAGCGGCATCTTCAGAAGAATTAACAGCTAGTATGAAGCAGACAAGCGAAGCAACGGAACAAATTACACAGGCTATAGAGCAAGTATCAAGTGGTGCAGAAATACAAACGAAAGAAGTTGAAGAAGGAGCAACATTGTTAGAAGAAGTTACAGAAGGAATTCAGCGTGTTGCAGATAGTTCTTCATTAGTATCTACAGCCTCTATGTATACGAAGAAAAAAGCTGAAAATGGTGGGAAGTTAGTTGAACAAACTGTGAATCAAATGCAATTAATTCATGAGTCTGTTTCACAGTCAGACAAAATCATTGGTTTGTTAGATGATAAGTCGAAACAAATTGGAGCAATCCTTGAAGTAATTCAACATATTGCAGAACAGACAAATTTATTAGCGTTAAATGCGGCAATTGAGGCTGCAAGAGCTGGAGAGCAAGGTAGAGGATTTGCAATTGTAGCAGATGAAGTGCGAAAGCTAGCAGAACAATCAGGACAGTCTTCTACGGAAATTGGGAAACTAGTGAAAGAGATTCAATTTGATATAAAAGAAACAGTAAGCTCTATGAATCAAGTTGGAGCAGAAGTACAATCAGGACTTGTAGTTGCAAATGAAACGAAGCAAAGCTTTGTCGAAATATTGAAGTCTACAAATGATACAGTTGTACAAATTGATAGCATGGTAGATGTAGCAAAACAAATGACGGTAGATGCAAAACAAGTAAGTGCATCTATTAATGAAATTGCAGCTACGATTGAAGAAAATGCCGCAAGTGTTCAAAATATTGCTGGTTCCTCTGAGGAACAATTAGCTTCAGTAGATGAAATAAATGCAGCAGCAGTCCATTTATCACAAATGGCAGAAGAATTACAAGAGATGATTGGTAAGTTTAAAATATAATAATAAACTGTTAAGAAACGAAGTAGTACTTATGCTTCGTTTCTTTTTTTATGAAGATAAAAAAGAAAGAAATATATAGTAACCGTGTTATGATAATAAAAAACTGTATTTTCTTTAAATTCTATCTTTAATCATGTTAGGGGAATGGTTTTGAAATTTAAAAAATTAAAACTCCAACCGAGAATTACATTAACTATTAGTACACTTATTTTAGTTGTACTTATGCTAACGAGTTATTTATTTTATTACATATTATCTGAAACGGTAGAAGAGCAAATTGGTAAACGGGCCTTGCATGTTGCGAAAACAGTTGCCGCGATACCAGAAATTCAGGAAGCTTTTCAAAAAGAAAATCCAGCTTCTATTATTCAGCCAATCGCAGAAAAAATTCGAATTGATACAGAGGCTGACTTTATTGTAGTTGGAAATAAAGAGGGGATTCGATATGCACATCCTGAGCGAGATAAAATAGGAGAAGCGATGATTGGTGGAGATAACAAAGGCGTTTTATTAGAAGGAAAATCATATGTTTCGAAAGCAACTGGATCATTAGGCCCTTCATTACGCGGAAAAGTTCCAATCCGTAATCAGGAAAATGAAATCATTGGTGTGGTGTCTGTTGGATTTTCAATGGCTGATATTCATGGAGCAGTAGAAGTGTATGGAAAGCGGGTATTTTGGATTACAATAATAGGTCTTTTAATTGGGATAATCGGCTCTATATATTTAGCGGCAAGTATAAAAAGAATGATGTTCGGGATGGAACCAGAAGAAATTTCATCTTTATATGAAGAGCATAGTACAGTGATTCAATCTGTACGTGAAGGGATTATTGTAATCGATAAAAATGGCAGGATTAGTTTAGTAAATCAAGCAGCTTATGATATTCTTTCGCTAGATAAACAACAAAATATTATTGGGGAATTTATTTTAAATGTAATTCCTAATTCAACGATATTAGATGTACTTCAAACTGGTGAAGAACAGTTTGATCGCCAATTAAATATAAAAGGACAGGCTGTTATTGCGAACCGTCTACCTATTAAAGTAAAGAATAAAGTAACTGGCGTTGTATCGAGCTTACGTTTGAAATCTGAAATGGATCAGTTAACAGCAGAATTATCTCAGACGAAGCAATATACAGAGGCATTACGAGCGCAAACGCACGAATATAACAATTTAATGTATACGCTTTCAGGTCTTATCCAATTAGAATCATACGAAGATGCTTTAGAGCTTATTCATAAGGAAACAGCGGTATATCAAGATTTTGTTCAATTTATTATGAAGCGGATTCAAAATCCATGGCTAGGTGGAATTTTAATTGGATTTTATAATAGAGCACGAGAGTTGAAGATTGATTTTATGCTAGATAGAGAAAGTGGTTTAGACAAATTAAGTCCACATATTGAGAGTAATTATGTCGTTTCTATTTTAGGAAATTTAATTACGAATGCATTTGAAGCAATTGAAAAAAATGAAGAGAATGATAAGAAAGTAAGGATGTTTGTAACTGATATTGGAGAAGAAATATTAATTGAAGTGGAAGATTCAGGGCAAGGGATTCATGATGAAATAATTACTAGCATATTCTATAAAGGCTTTTCGACGAAAGAAGGAGGAGAGCGAGGATATGGATTAGCAAAAGTGAAAGAGTTAGTAGAAGATTTAAATGGAAGTATTGCAATTGAAAAAGGGGATTTAGGTGGTGCGTTATTTATTATTGCACTACCGAAAGAGAGAGGCGAATAGTAATGGGTGAGGAGATTGAAGTATTAATTGTAGAAGATGATATTCGGATTGCTGACATTCATCGTCGTTTTACTGAAAAAATTGAGGGATTTAAAGTAATTGGAACGGCAACGACTGGAGAACAAGCGAAAGAATGGCTAGAGCTTGTGAAGCCACAGCTTGTTTTATTAGATGTGTACTTACCTGATATGCAAGGAACGGAACTTGTCACATATATTAGGCATCATTTGCACGATACAGATATTATTATGATTACAGCGGCATCGGAAACAGATGTAGTGAGGCACGCCCTGCGGGGCGGAGTAACAGATTATATCGTAAAGCCACTAATGTTTGATCGATTTAAAGCAAGTCTAGAAGGCTATCAAAAAAAGATTATACAGTTAAAGAAGAACAATCAATTATCTACGGAACAAATTGAATATTTATGGTCTCAAAGAGGTGTGAAGGGAGATCAAATAGAATATGCCCCGAAAGGGATAGATCCTTATACTTTAGCGAAAGTAAAAAAGCATATGTTAACAGTTAATGAAGAAGGGATTACAGCAGAAATGTTAAGCTCAATGATTGGAGTAAGCCGATCAACGGCAAGGCGCTATTTAGAGTATTTGATATCTGGGAAGAAAGTCCACGCAGAGCTAATATATGGAAGTGTTGGGAGACCGGAGAGACGTTATTTTCTTGCTTCTTCATAATAAAAAACAGTAGAGGATTTTATTTCTTCTACTGTTTTTTTGCATCTTATATTGGAATAATCCCAATTACAATTCCGGTAATTAACATAACCATTGTCGTTCCAACGGCCCACAATAAAGTGAAGCGTTGATGTTCACCGAAATCAACTTTGGCCATTCCAACCAATAAATAAGTGGAAGCGACAAGCGGACTTAATAAGTGAACGGGTTGCCCAAGTAAGGAAGCGCGTCCCATTTCAGCTGCACTAATTCCGTAAGTAGCAGCAGCTTTCGTCAAGATAGGTAATACCCCGAAGTAAAATGCATCATTAGACATGAAAAATGTGAATGGCATACTGAGAAGTGCTGTAATAATTGGTAGTTGTGGTCCAAGTGCATCTGGTATAAGAGTTACTACACTGTTAGCCATTGCATCTACCATTTTTGTTCCAGATAAAATACCAGTGAAAATACCGGCAGCAAATACGAGAGAAACAACTGCTAATACATTCCCTGCATGAGAAGCAATACGTTCTTTCTGTTGCTCTAAGTTTGGATAGTTAATCATAACAGCAATAGCAAAAGCGACTGTAAATAAAACAGGTAACGGCATAACTTCTAGTATGAGACAGACAAGTAATGTAGCAGTTAATAAAAAGTTAATCCATAGAAGTTTAGGACGTTTATGCGCTGCGGCTTCGACAGTTGCAGCTTGCTCATCCATTGTTTGCATTTGTTTTAAATACTGTACATCCATAATACCTAAACGTTTTCTTTCTTTTTTTCCAAGATAGTAGGCAACGAGAATAACCCAAATTGCACCAGCAATCATTCCTGGAATAAGAGGTGTAAATAATTCGGAAGCCTCAAGTCCAAGTGCGCTCATAACACGAGCTGTGGGTCCACCCCAAGGTGTAAGGTTTGTTACTCCTGCCCCTAACATAACAACTCCAGCTAATATGAGGGGGTTCATTCCAAGGCGCTTATATAGTGGATACATTGCGGAAACTGTAATCATGTATGTTGTTGTACCATCACCATCTAGAGAAACGATAATAGTCAATATAGCCGTTCCGACAACGATTTTTAAAGGATCTCCTTTTACAAATTTTAAAATCTTACTAATGACAGGATCGAATAAACCGCTATCAATCATAATTCCAAAATATAAAATAGCGAACATAAGCATAATACCAGTAGGTGCTAATTTTTGAATCCCCTCTAACATCATAGGCCCCATATTGGCATAGAATCCGCCAATTACTGCAAAAACACTCGGAATTAATATTAAGGCTACTAGTGCTGACATACGTTTCGTCATAATTAAAAACATAAAGACAAATACCATCGCAAATCCAAGTAGTGCTAACATGTAATTTCCCCCTCAAAAGAATGATTGCGCTTTCAAAATAGAATAAAAATTCAGAAAAAGGTTTTTTATTTATAATAAAAGCATCTATTCAAATGGTAAATAATTTGAAAAATAACATCATTAGAAGCATAATTTTTATTTTGTTCATTTTGTTCACGGTAGTTAATTTGAATTTTTAAAAAGTAAGCCGCTCCTCGTAAGAATGGTAGAATAAGATGAAAATAGTGAAGTGTGAAATAGGGAGTAGATGTTATATGAAAACGAGAATAGAAGAGATTTATAGCTCTTATGAAGGAAAAGTAGAGGAGATTTTTATTAATGAATCTTCTTACGTATATGAATGGGAAAAATTACTGATGATCCGAAAAAATGACGGTGAGCTAAAAAAAATTGCAGTCGGGATTAGTGGAAATATAAGATTGGTAAATGTAGAAGTTGGACAGGAAATTAGTGCGGATACATTATTAGTTAAATTAGAAGATGATTTATTAATTACAGGTTGTGAGTGATGAGAGATGTGTAGAAATAACTACACATCTTTTTTTATTTCCTATATTACAAAAAGCACATTGTTTTTTCACAAATCTCACACAACCTTTTGGTATTCTTTTCATGGAGTATACGGTTTCTAGGGAGGAATATTGATGAAAGTAAAATATGTCGTACTTGCTATATGTTTATGTTTCATATTTACAGTAGTCGGGTGTGGGAAAAAGGAAACAGCAGGTGTTGCCATTGATGAGAAACATGATAAATGTGATATTTGCCAAATTGGGGTAACAGATAATCAATTTGCAACAGAAATTATTTTAGAAAATGGAAAAGCGTTAAAGTTTGATGATATTGGTTGTATGTATAAATGGATGGAGATCAACTCAGATGAAAAGACGAAAGAGAAATTTGTCCGAGATTATGATTCGAAAGATTGGATTTCGTTAGAAGACGCTACTTACGTATATGATAAAACAATAACGACACCGATGGCTTATAATGTCATTTCATTCAAAAATAAAAAAGATGCAGAGAGCTTTGTATCTAACTATAAGGGGAAAATTCTTTCGTATAAAGAGTTAGCAGAGCACAAATGGGAAATGAATAAAGAGATGATGGGGAAACCGAAAGCAGGAAATCATGGTGGACATCATTAATAATAGAAAAAGACAACTATATAGTTGTCTTTTTCTATTATTACTCAGGTGCAAATATAGAAAAGGTGTAAAATTTTTAGAAGAACGGTTACAATGGAATATAGTAACTTAAAGCAATCATTTATCCCGCATTAACGGGCAGTAAGACCCCCACCTGGTTCAACTAATAATCAGTGGTGGATGAACAAAACCCCCACTGATTAAAGTTTCACTTTATGTACTTTTTAGAAATGTATACAAATGCGGTAAAAACGTGCTAAACTAATTGCTTCATAATGTTAATGATGGGACCATCAGGCGTATCATTCCAATAGGTTGAGAAACATAGTATAAGCTTAAGATAATCCGATTAAAGAAGGAATCTAAAGGGCTTATGGATAAATGTACTCAAGAAGAGTTATTGTATGTGATGGAGGAATGGTTAAGAAAACATTATCTTTCATAGGAGCTGTAGTTGTGAGAAAACAAAAAATTTTATTATGTATTTTATTAGGACTTTTAATGACGGTAGTGGCTTGTGATAAGCAAGAAGAACCAGAATCGAAACCGGTTCATGTGAAAAATGAAAAGAAAAAAGAGAAGCATAAAGAACAGGAAGAATCTAAAGAAGAGAAAAGTATAAATTTAATGGACAAACAGTTGTTACTTTCAGCTACTCTTGGAGACACAGAGACAGCTATGAAGTTGATTCAGGATGGAGCGAATATAAACGTAGAAGGTGACAACGGAGAAACGCCTGTCCTTGCAGCGACGTACCAAAATCATGTAGAGACAGTTAAAGCATTAATTGGTGCAGGTGCTAATATTGAAATTAAAGATGAGAAAAAAAGTAATCCACTTCTTTATGCAAGTAGAGAAGGATATACGGATATTGTAAAAGTATTAATTAATGCAGGAGTTAATACGAAAGAAACGACTAAGTCAGGTGGAACAGCACTTATTTCTGCATCTGAGCGTGGCCATGTAGAGGTTGTTAAAGAATTATTAGAGCATACAGATATTGATGTGAATTATAAAAATGAACGTGGTGGAACAGCGCTATTAGAAGCAATTGTATTAGGAAATGGTAGTGAAAACCATAAGAAAGTAATTCAATTGCTTATTGATCACGGTGCAGATGTAAATATGGCTAACAAGGAACATCTGACGCCACTGCAATACGCTGAAAAAAGAGGTTTTAAAGATATTGTAAATATGTTGAGGGTAGCTGGAGCAAATGAAGTAGTACAGCCACAACAACCAGTAGAGTAAAAAACGAAAAATAATCCCATTTAGATAGACAGAATGAAGAAATCAGTTAGTATGATGGATTCAGTAATGTGTATTTGAATGGGATTTTTGTTTTGAACATGAAAAATAGATTATGAATAGATGGTATATGGAGTAAATAAGGAGGGTATAAATGAGTCTCTCAGAATTTGATTTAATAGTAATTCAGGTAGAGGTTTTATTTGTTCATAATCAAGTAGGAAAAATGAAATATGTAAATGAACAAGGAAATCCGAAAGCACCACGTTTTTTTCTTGGCAGAACTCGTGAAGGGAGTATAACGAGATATCATTGTAATGTGGATGATGAAACGGTAAGTAAGATTGAGAAGTTAATTCGAGAACCTTCAAAGTATATAGAGATAGCAAAGATTATTAATGTATTAAATGAAGAAAGAACAGTGGGAAATATTTGGATGGGTCCTGCTTTCATGTTCCCTAATACTTTACATAAGCCGACTAGAACAATACAAATAACTGAGAAGAATAAAGAGCTTTTGCGAGAAAATTTTCCTAATCTAATAGAACAGATGGAATGGAGGCAACCTTATTTTGCAATTGTAAAAAATGAAAAGGTAGTTTCCATTTGTTGCAGTGCCAGAAGTACGCCCGTAGCTGCTGAGGCAAGTGTGGAAACTTTAGCGGAATTTCAAGGGAATGGGTATGGTACTGATGTTGTTACAGCCTGGGCCTTATCAATACAAGAGGAAAAGCGCATTCCACTTTATAGTACTGCTTGGGATAACTTTGCTTCGCAAGCAGTGGCAAGCAAACTAAAACTTATTAACTATGGAATGAATTTACATATTGATTGAATTTTAAGTATTGTTTCGTTCTATTTGTTTGCATTCAAATATATAGATTATTGTAAATGGTGATATGGTGAATATTAACATTCGGTTAACACCTAATTAACAATCTATCAAAACTGACTTAATAAATGCGTAATATAGTAAAGGTAACAAAATAACTAGGGTAGAGAACATTTGAGAACACCCACTTACATATAATGTGCCACTTTCTTAGGTGTGCTCTATTCCCTAGAGTTCAAATAAGGAGAAAGGCGTTCTATGTAAGTAGGTGTTTTTAGTTTTGATAAAAATAGAACAGTTAGGTGGAATAAATGTTTAAAGAACCTTATATTGCGATGATAAAAGATTGGGAAGGATACAAAGCATACAAAAAATTGCCGAAAACAGTTTTTCTTATGACTGGTTCAATGCTGGAATTACCAGAGCGTGTATATGAATTGCAGAAACATGGACATGATGTATTTCTTCATTGTGATTTTATACAAGGCTTAAATACGAATACAGAGGAAGCGCTTTTGTATATTCAAGATGTTATCGGGGCACAAGGTATTATTTCAACAAAGGGTTCGACAATTCGAAATGCTAATAAAATTGGATTGAAAACAATTCAACGTATTTTTATTGTAGATACTTTATCCCTTACTAAATCAATTGAAAATTGTAAAACGACTAAACCAAATGCAGTAGAGATTATGCCAGGGATTATGCCTTCTATAATTAAACAGCTAGCAGAGGAAATAGAATTTCCTATTATTGCAGGCGGGCTGATTCAAACGCGAGAAGATGCGGAAATTGCAATTCGTGCAGGAGCAAGTGCGATTTCAACAAGTCATTATGAAGTATGGATACATAAAGAAAAAAGGAGTGCAACCTTGTGATTGAATTGAAAAATGTTTCAAAGGTATATAAAAATGCAGAAGAGACAGCGGTTAAAGGCGTATCGGTTCATATTAAGAAGGGCGAATTTTTTGTTTTAGTTGGACCTTCGGGATGCGGGAAAAGCACATTATTACGCATGATCGCTGGCTTAGAAGAGATTTCTTCGGGAGATTTGATTATTAATGAACGTGTTGCAAATGATCTAGAGCCGAAAGACCGTAATCTATCAATGGTATTTCAAAATTATGCATTATATCCACACTTATCTGTAGAAGAAAATATTTTATTTGGACTTAAGGTAAGAAAAGTACAAAAAGAAGAGCGACAAAAGCGATTAATGGAAGCGATTGAAATGGTAGGACTGAAAGAGTATGTGAAAATGAAACCAGGTCAATTATCAGGCGGACAAAGACAGCGTGTTGCGCTTGCTAGAGCGATCGTGAGTCAAGCACCAATCTGTTTAATGGATGAACCACTTTCGAATTTAGATGCGAAATTACGTGCGCAAATGAGGATTGAAATTAGAGAAATTCAGCAGCGATTAGGAATTACGATGATTTACGTTACCCACGATCAAATAGAAGCGATGACTATGGGAGATCGTATCATGGTTTTAAATAAAGGAAGTATACAGCAAGTTGGAACACCACTTGACATATATAACGAACCAGCAAACGAATTTGTTGCAAGTTTTATAGGTTCTCCTTCTATGAATATAAATGATGGAGAAGTGGATAAAGAAAAAGGTGTATTACATATAGGGCAATTGCAAATTCCGTTATCTATTGGACAGTTAAAGCAATTACCAGAAGGAATAATTCGTATAGGCATGCGTCCTGAGCATATTGAACTGTCTGAGGAAGGACAAGCAGTGACGCTGCAATCTGTAGAAGTATTAGGGAATGAATCTATATTAAACTTTGCGGTAAATGGAACAACTTGGAGTGCGAAAGTCATCGGACAGTTACTCTTGAACAAAGGTGATAAAGTAAAATTATTATTCTCGCAAGAAAAGTTATGCTTCTTTAACGAAAACACGAATGAACGCTTAAAAGTGGTAGCTGAAGAAGAGTTGAAAGTGGTGGCGAAATAATGATCGAAGTAAGTAAGTTACCAGTTCAAACAAAGGTGTCAAAAAAGAAAAAATTATGGGGGAGAACGAAAGATTTAAGAATAGGATTATTGTTTTTGGCGCCATCTATTTTGCTATTTTCGATTTTTTTGTTCTATCCATTGTTTAGGACGATTTACTATAGTTTTTATTTAACCGATATACATGGAGAAGCTAATCTTTTCGTTGGCTTAGAAAATTATCAATATTTATTCTCTGATCCAGCTTTCTACAAAAGTATAAAATCAACTTTACTATTTGTTTTATATACAGTGCCTACGAGTATTATATTTGCTTTGTTTCTTGCATTGATTGCAAATGGAAAGGTAAGAGGTATTGGGTTATTCCGAGTTCTGTTTTCTTCGACGATGGGAATATCAGTAGCTGCTAGTGCAGTGATTTGGCTATTTTTATTTCATCCAAGTGTAGGATTATTTAATAATATATTAGCCTCTATGAATCTTCCTGCAATCGCGTGGTTAACGAGTCCGGACTGGGCACTATTCTCTGTATCAGTTACAACAGTTTGGGTGAATACAGGATTTGCATTTTTAGTTATATTAGGTGGTTTACAAAATATCGATACGTCTTTATATGAGAGTGCATCTATAGATGGTGCTAGTTATTTATATAAGCTTCGCCGTGTTACATTACCGATGCTATCGCCAACTTTATTCTTTATTGTAACAGTAACGTTAATTAGTGCGTTCCAAAGCTTTGGACAAATTGATATTTTAACGCACGGTGGACCGAATGATGCAACGAATTTAATTGTGTACTCGATTTACAAAGAGGCGTTTGTGAATCATCAATTTGGAACAGCAAGCGCACAAGCGATGGTATTATTTGTTTTCATTTTCATTGCTACATTACTTCAATTTAAGTTTGCTGAGAGAAAGGTGCATTATAAATGATTGTTAAACAGTGGAAGCAAAATTTCCTATTATACATGCTGCTCATAATTAGTGCAGTAATGGTGTTTTTTCCTGTACTGTATGCGTTTTTAATAAGCTTTATGACACCAGACGATATTCAAATGAGAAGGTTATTTCCAACTCAATTTACTTTTGATAATTTCATTAATATTTTTCAAAAAGTACCGCTTTTTACATACTTATATAACAGTTTAATTGTATCGACAGTCGTTATGATTGGACAACTTATCGTATCAAGCTTAGCGGCGTATGCTTTTGTTTTTCTTCAGTTTAAAGGGAGAAATTTAATTTTCTTCCTGTTTATTTCAACGATGCTTATTCCGTGGGAAGCAACGATGGTGCCTAACTTTTTAACGATTCAAAACTTTGGCTGGATCAATAGTTTCGCTGGGATGACAGTGCCGTTTTTTGCAACAGCTTTCGGTATTTTCTTACTACGTCAACATTTTATGACACTTCCGAATGAACTGAAAGAAGCTGCTTTTATTGAAGGGATTGGAAATGTAAGGTTTTTATTCAGCGTTGTAATTCCGTATTGTAAAACGAGTTTTATTACGCTTGGAGTATATAGCTTTTTAACAACATGGAATATGTATTTATGGCCACTTTTAGTGACCACTGATGAAAAAGTAAGAACAGTGCAAATTGGTGTGAAGCAGCTTCAGTCACAAGAAGTTGCAACTGATTGGGGAAGCGTAATGGCCGGTGTGACGGTTATCGTTATTCCAACATTGATTTTACTATTTTTAGGACAAAAACAATTACAACAAGGATTAACAAAAGGTGCAATTAAATAACTAAGAGAAGGTGAGCTTAAAATGAGTTTAGTAAAAAAAGGTGCTGCTCTATTAATGGCAGCAACAATGGCATTATCTAGTGCCGCTTGTTCAAATAGTAAAACAGAGGGAAAACCTGAAGCGCAGGCAAAAGTAGCACCAGTTGAAAAAAATAGTGATAAAACTGTAATTCGCTTCTGGCATGCGATGGGTGGAAAAACACAAGGTGTACTAGATGGTCTTGTTGCAGACTATAATAAGTCACAAAATAAATACGAGATAAAGGCAGAGTTCCAAGGGACATATGAAGAGTCTTTAACAAAATTTAGAACGATGTCTGCAACGAAAGAAGCGCCAGCTCTTGTTCAATCGAGTGAAATTACAACGAAATATATGATTGATAGCAAAAAAATCACACCAATTGATAGTTGGATAAAAAAAGATAAGTACGATACGTCAAAATTAGAAAAAGCAATTACAAATTATTATTCAGTTGATGGAAAAATGTATTCTATGCCATTTAATTCATCTACACCAGTATTAATTTATAATAAAGATGCTTTTGCAAAGGCGGGCTTAGATCCAGAGAAAGCTCCGAAAACATATGCGGAATTACAAGAAGCAGCGAAGAAGTTAACGATTAAAGAAGGTGGAAATGTAAAACAATATGGATTCTCCATGCTTAACTATGGTTGGTTCTTTGAAGAATTGTTAGCGACACAAGGTGCTTTATATGTAGATAACGAAAACGGCCGTAAAGATGCTGCAAAGAAGGCGGTATTTAACGGTAAAGAAGGACAGAAAGTATTTGGAATGTTAGATGATCTAAATAAAGCTGGCGCACTTGGAAAGTATGGAGCAAGTTGGGATGATATTCGTGCTGCGTTCCAGTCTGGACAAGTTGCTATGTATTTAGATTCTTCAGCAGGTGTTCGTGATTTAATTGATGCATCTAAGTTTAATGTAGGAGTTTCATATATTCCATATCCAGAGGATTCGAAACAAAATGGTGTTGTTATTGGTGGAGCATCATTATGGATGACGAATATGGTTTCAGAAGAAACGCAACAAGGTGCTTGGGACTTTATGAAATATTTAACGAAGCCAGACGTACAAGCAAAATGGCATACTGCAACAGGCTATTTCTCAATTAATCCAGATGCATATAATGAACCTTTAGTAAAAGAGCAATATGAAAAATATCCACAGTTGAAAGTAACAGTAGAGCAACTGCAAGCGACGAAGCAATCTTCAGCAACACAAGGTGCTTTAATTAGTGTATTCCCAGAATCACGAGATGCAGTTGTAAAAGCATTAGAAGCGATGTATGACGGGAAGAATAGTAAAGAAGCTTTAGATGAAGCTGCCAAAGCAACAGATAGAGCAATTAGTATTTCAGCTCGTACGAGTCAAAAATAAGAGAAAGCCGTATCCTTAAAAGGGATACGGCTTTCTTTATAGGGAGATAAGGGATCAAAGAAATAATGAAGTCTTATCTCTTTTATATGAGTAAAGGGTCTAGAATGAATGTTGTCTTTTTCATTATTTATTTAACTCCATTGCGACTTGTTTACCATTTATGAAAACCTCTACTACCGCTACTATAACTTCTATTACTTTTTTCATCTCTCATCTCTCCTTGTTTTTGTTTCATTTCTTACTTTCAGTATAAGGAAATACAGTAATTACAACCATCGAATTGGATGACAAGAGACTTACAGTGTTGTAAGGATAATAGTTTAGTTTGTAATAAAGTGAAACTTTAATCAGTGGGGATTCTTCATCTCCCACTGATTATCAGCCCTCGCCAATCGGGCTTTTACGGCCCATTAATGTGGGATAAATATGATTCGGGATTGCGATTCTGAACTTTCTGTCGTTTTGAACTATAATTAGAAAGAGGGGGGATAATATGAAAAGAATTCTTGTTATTAGTGATATTCATGGAGAGATAGAAAAGTTCGAACAGTTATTGGAAGAAGCTCAATATGATGCGAAACAGGATCAATTAATATTACTGGGAGATTATGTAGATCGTGGTCCAAATGCGCGTGCTGTAATTGAAAAGGTAAGAGAATTGAAAGAAGAGGGAGCACTCATTTTAAAAGGAAATCATGAAGATATGATGATTAAAGCGTTAACGACAAATGAGGAACGTTCATGGAACCATTGGGTAAAAAGAAATGGTGGAGATAAGACATTATATAGCTATGGATTTGTAGAAGAAGATATTGCGGTTAATGAGAAAGACTTCTCAAAACCGATTTTACAATCTCGTGTATTAGAGGAACATATAAAGTTTATTCAAGAATTAGATCATTACATTGAAACAGAAGAGTATATATTTGTACATGCTGGGGTTGAGCCGATGAAACGAGTTTCTGAATCTGAACCATATACGTTAATGTGGATCCGTAATGAATTTCATAATGGATATAGCGGTGAAAAGGTTGTTATATTTGGGCATACGGAAACAAAAACGCTTCATGGTAGTGAGGATTGCGGAGTGTATTTTGGTAGTAATCGTATTATTGGAATTGATGGCGGGGCTGTGTATGGTGGTCAGCTAAATTGTTTGGAGTTGCCGAGTAAAAAGGTATATGTAATAAAAAATTGAAAGAGATAAGAGGAATCTTATTTCTTTCAATTTTTTATTAAGGTAAATTTAAGACAAAGCTTTTATAATAAAACTTCAAAATTTTATATAAAGCAAAACTTCAGAAGAAAATAGTTGAAAATGAAATTACGTAATGTAACTACATTCTTTTGTTACGAAGAGAAGAAACGTAATAATAAATAGAATTGAACTATATGATGGAAGGTGACAGTATGCGCTTACTTGTAGTAGAAGATAATGCTTCGTTACTAGAGTCTATCGTACAAATTTTGCGTGATGAATTTGAAGTAGATACAGCAATAAATGGAGAAGATGGATTGTTTTTAGCGCTTCAAAATATATATGATGCAATTTTGCTGGATGTGATGATGCCAGGGATGGACGGATTTGAAGTAATTCAAAAAATACGTGATGAAAAGATTGAAACACCAGTCCTGTTTTTGACAGCGAGAGATTCTTTAGAAGATCGGGTGAAGGGATTGGACTTTGGTGGAGATGACTATATCGTTAAGCCATTTCAGGCTCCCGAATTAAAAGCGAGAATTCGCGCTTTACTACGCAGAAGTGGTAGTTTAACAACGCAGCAAACGATTCGTTATAAAGGGATTGAATTGTTCGGAAAAGATAAAGACGTTCAAGTAGATGGAAAAAGTATTAAGTTGACATTGAAACAATATGAGCTACTAGAGTACCTCATTCAAAATAGCGGGAAGATTTTAATGCGTGAACAAATTTTTGATCGTGTTTGGGGATTTGATTCAGATACGACAGTAGCGATTGTAGAAGTGTATGTGCATCATTTACGTAAAAAATTAGAACCATTCGGTTATCAGAAAGATATTCAAACCGTTCGAGGTATTGGATATATATTAAAAGAACAATGAAAAAGGGAAGTATGTTTCAAAAGACACGCATTCGTTTGACTATAGTGAATTCATTAGTATTTATCCTATTAATAGGTATATTAGGTAGTATTATTTATTCATACACATATAAGCGTATTTATAATGAAGTGGATCAATCTATAAAAATGTTGGCTCAGTATAGAGAAAAATTAGATGTTAAAATACCACCAAGAAAACGCATGGAGAATATCCAAATTGGAGATCCGCGAGTAACTAGAATAACTTGGAATGGAAAAATAGTGAAAATAGAGGGCGATAACCGTAAATTCCGTTCTATTTTTGAAGAGAATTTGGAAAAGTTTTCTCCAAAAAATTTAGAGGAGTTACAAGATATTGAAGTACAAGGACGATATTTTAGAGTATTTTCGCTTCAAAAAGATGGAGAAATAGTTCAAATCGTGCGAGATATAACAGCGGAAGAAAGAATGTTAAATACTTTATTTTTAATCCTTGTTATAGGTTGTAGCATAGGAAGCCTCTGTGCGATAGGTATCGGCTTTTTCCTAGCTGGTAGAGCACTTGTACCTATTCAAAATTCATGGGAGAAACAGCAGCAATTCGTTTCTGATGCATCACATGAACTCAGGACACCACTTGCAGTTATTCAATCAAAAACGGATGTTTTATTCCAGTCACCATCCGCTACGATAGAAGAAAAAGCGATGGATATTTCTACAATTTCAAAAGAATGTAGGCGGTTATCGAAACTCGTTAGTAATTTATTATTGCTAGCACGTTCTGATTCTAATCAAATTGAGATGGATAAGAAAACATTTGAACTTGATAAATTGTTAGAAGAAATAGTAGCCCCATATAAAGAGATTGCTTCTTATCAAGAAAAAGAGATGTTACTAAAAGTAGAAAGTGACGTATCTTTTATGGGGGATAGAGAGCGGATTCATCAAATGATGGTCATACTGTTAGATAATGCGATGAAGTATACAAAAGAAGGCGGGCATATTCAAATTGATTGCACGCAAACGAGTAGTGCAATTCGTATACAGGTGAAGGATAACGGGATAGGAGTGAAAGAAGAAGATATTCCGAAATTATTTGATCGTTTTTATCAAGGGGATAAAGCAAGAAGTACGTCAGAAGGAGCTGGATTAGGTCTTTCAATTGCAAATTGGATTGTAGAAAAGCATTATGGAAAAATATCAGTAGAGAGCAAATGGAGAGATGGAACTTGCTTTGAAGTGATTTTCCCTAAAAATCAAAGAATATAAGTAAGAAGACGATCTTGTTTTTACAAGGTCGTCTTTTTTTTAGATAAAGTTAAGAAACTATTTATATTATGTATGGCATAAAGAAAATTCATTACGTGAAGAAGAGATTATAGAGGTGTACGTGAGTGAATTTTATCGATCATAATGTTATTTCAAGCAGCGATGAGATGTATGTATAGTATTAAAAAAATTATGGGAATGATGGAAAAGAAAGTGTAAGAGGGAGGAATTAATTTTGAAAAAGAAAATGATGACGGTATTCACTATTGGAGTAATGAGTTTAAGCATATTAGGGGGTGCCTCTCCTTCTGAAACATCAAAAGGAAAGACAGATTACACACAGCGCAGTAAAGAACAATTAAACAATGGAAAGATACATGCGGTGAATACAGAAGAAAAAGCGGAGAAACTAGGTATTGAAACGGAAGGAAAAGAACAAATTACGCTAGAAAAAGAAATTCATGAAACAGAAGTAGGAAGAGAAGCAGAGCAGTTAGGCATCTCGATTGAAGGAAAAGATGTTGGAACTCTGTCTGAAGAAATCTATGAAACAAAAGTGAAGCAAGAAGCGTTAAAGCTAGGCATATCGATAGAGAATACATCAATTGTAGATTTAATTACTCAAATTAATACGATTAAAATTAAAGATGAAGCAGATAAATTAGGTATTGCAACAAATGGAAAAGAAATTGAAGACATCGCGGAAGAAATTTATGGGACTAAAGTAAGAGAAGCAGCAGGGAAGTTAGACATCTCTCAAAAAGGAAAAGAAATTGAAGAGTTAGCACAAGAAGTGTACGAACAAAAAGTACAGGAAGAAGCAAAAAAGTAACTACTCAGCTTAATTAGGAAAAAAGGCATGCCAAATACATGTTTTCCATTC
>NZ_JBMDKC010000044.1:0-45839 GCF_057809515.1 Bacillus sp. FG16 | reverse complement strand
TAGTTTGTCTAGCATCTAAAAATAAAAATTGACGTTTCACGTTGTTTGTTTCGTTTAGTTTTCAAAGTTCAATATCACGTTTCAGCGACTCTCATAATATATCATAGTATATTATTTTCGTCAACAAGTTTTTCAAGATAATTTGTATCTCTCATTTGCTGACTCTGCCTATTATATAGACTTTCCTATCACTATGCAAGTATTATTATAAAAAAATAAGAGGGGGGAAAATCCACCCTCTTATTCTTCAGAAGAAACCTCTTCATTAGATTCTTCTTCTTCATCTTTCTGTGCTTTTGCTACTGTCGCTACCTCTTGCTCATCCTCTAAACGAATTAGACGAACACCTTGTGTATTACGTCCCATTTGAGAGATTTGATCAACTGGCATACGAATAATAACGCCTGCGGCTGTAATTAGCATGATGTCTTCTTCACCTGTTACAGACTTAACCGCTACTAACTTACCGTTTTTATCTGTAATGTTACAAGTCTTAAGACCTTTACCACCACGACTTTGTAGTCGATACTCTTCAACTGGAGTACGCTTACCATACCCGTTTTTCGTTACAATTAAGACATTCGTATCTTCTTCAACAATTTCCATACCTACTACTTGGTCCTCTTCGCCTAGTGTAATAGCTTTTACACCAGCTGCATTACGGCCCATAGAACGTACATCTTGTTCATTGAAGCGAATTAACATACCGTTGCTTGTCCCTACGATAATATCTTTATCGCCAGATGTTAAACGTACAGAAATCACTTCATCTTCTTCACGAAGAGAAATTGCAATTAAACCGTTCGTACGTATATTTGCAAATGATGAAAGTGGTGTTCTCTTAGAAATACCTTGTTTCGTTGTAAAGAATAAGAACTGGTCGTCACCAAATTCACGAATTGGAATAATGGCATTGATCCACTCACCCTTATCTACCCCTAATAGGTTAATAATTGGTAGCCCTTTTGCAGTACGACTATACTCTGGGATTTCGTATCCTTTCGTACGGTATACTTTACCCTTGTTTGTAAAGAATAAAATATGATCATGAGTAGACGTTGTTAATAAATGTTCAACAAAGTCATCGTCATTCGTACCCATTCCTTGTACACCACGTCCCCCACGGTTCTGTGTTTTGTACGTAGAAGCTGGTAACCTCTTAATATAACCGTTATGAGTTAACGTAATCGCAATATTTTGCTCAGGAATTAAATCTTCATCTTCAATAAATTCCATACCGCCGATTGTAATCTCTGTTCGTCTCTTATCATTGAAACGCTCTTTTACTTCTGTTAATTCTTCACGAATAATCTCAAGAACTTTCTCTTCATCTGCTAAAATTGCTTTTAATTCAGCAATTAACTTCATTAAGTCTTGATATTCTTGCTCGATTTTTTCACGTTCTAATCCAGTTAAGCGTTGCAGACGCATATCTAAAATCGCTTGCGCTTGTTTCTCACTTAAACCGAAACGTTCCATTAAACCTTGTTTTGCAATATCAGCCGTTTTTGAACTACGAATTAAAGTAATAACTTCATCAAGATGATCTAAAGCAATTCGTAATCCTTCTAAAATATGAGCACGTGCCTCTGCTTTTTCTAATTCATAAGCAGTACGCCTACGAATTACTACCTTCTGATGCTCCAAATAATGATATAAGTTTTGTTTTAAATTTAGTACTTGAGGCTCTCCATTTACAAGAGACAACATATTAATACCGAAACTTGTTTGAAGTGCTGTATGTTTATATAGATTGTTTAATAGTACGTTTGCATTGGCATCACGACGTACTTCCATGACAATACGCATACCATTTCGGTCTGATTCATCACGTAAATCTGTAATGCCTTCAATTTTCTTATCGCGAACTAATTCTGCGATTTTTTCAATTAATCGTGCCTTATTAACTTGATAAGGCAGTTCCGTTACGATAATAGATTGTTTACCATTTGATTTCTCTTCAATTTCAACTTTGGCACGAAGCATAATAGAACCTCGTCCTGTTTCATAAGCTCTACGGATGCCACTTCGCCCTAAGATTAAACCTGATGTCGGGAAGTCTGGCCCAGGAATATATTCCATTAATTCCGCGATAGTGATATCCGGGTTATGGCTTAATGCCAACACACCATCAATTACTTCGCCAAGTTGATGCGGCGGAATGTTCGTTGCCATACCAACTGCAATACCTGTCGTACCGTTTACTAATAAATTAGGGAAACGCGCTGGTAATACAATCGGCTCTCTTTCCGAACCATCGTAGTTATCTTGATAATCAATTGTATTTTTTGAAATATCACGTATTAATTCCATAGAAATCTTAGACATTCTTGCCTCTGTATAACGCATTGCCGCTGCTGAATCTCCATCTACAGAACCGAAGTTACCATGCCCATCTACAAGCATATAACGTTGACTGAAATCTTGCGCCATACGTACCATTGTTTCATAAACGGCTGAATCACCATGAGGGTGATACTTACCAATTACTTCACCGACAATACGTGCTGATTTCTTATACGCTTTATCAGCTGTAATTCCTAAATCATTCATCGCATATAAAACCCTACGATGCACAGGTTTTAATCCATCACGAACATCTGGTAATGCACGAGATACGATAACACTCATTGCGTAATCTAAAAATGAGGTACGCATTTCATGACTAATATTAATTTCTCGAATTCGTGCTTGTTGTTGATTGTCTGACATCAACGAGCACCTCCTCTTACGTTTCCGTTACACATACATTGATTTATATGTAGAAGACAGGAATACTTAGATTCCTGTCATTACTCATTTAAATATCAAGGTTTTTCACGTATTTTGCATTCTCCTGGATAAAGTTACGACGTGGTTCCACTTTATCACCCATTAAAATTTCAAATGTTTCGTCTGCTTCTATTGCATCTTGAAGAGAAACTTGAAGTAACGAACGTACTTCTGGATCCATTGTCGTTTCCCATAGCTGAGTTGGATTCATCTCTCCAAGACCTTTATAACGTTGAATTCCTGGTTTCGGCTGGGCTGGTAGCTCAGCTAATATTTTTTCAAGTTCCTTATCATTATAAGCATATTGAATTTTTTTACCTTGTTGCACTTTAAACAAAGGTGGCTGTGCGATATATATATATCCACACTCAATTATTTGACGCATATAACGATAGAAGAACGTTAATAATAGGGTACGAATATGCGCACCATCAACATCAGCATCGGTCATAATAATAACTTTATGATAGCGTGCTTTTTCAATATCGAAGTCTCCACCAATATTTGTACCGATCGCCGTAATAATTGTACGAACTTCATCATTTGATAAAATCTTATCTAAGCGTGCCTTTTCAACATTAATAATTTTACCTTTCAGCGGTAAAATCGCTTGAAAATGACGATCGCGTCCTTGTTTTGCAGATCCACCCGCAGAGTCACCCTCTACGATATAAATTTCACTAATTGCTGGATCTTTAGAAGAACAATCTGCCAATTTCCCTGGTAAACTTGAAACTTCTAAAGCACTCTTTCGGCGAGTTAGTTCACGAGCCTTTTTAGCTGCTACACGCGCACGTGCTGCCATCGTTCCTTTATCTACAACCTTACGTGCAACATTGGGATTTTCCAGTAAGAATTTTTCAAAAGCCTCAGAGAATACCGACTCAGTAATCGTTCTCGCTTCACTATTTCCAAGTTTCGTCTTCGTTTGCCCTTCGAATTGTGGATTTGGATGTTTAATTGACACGATTGCTGTTAAACCCTCACGAACATCTTCACCAGTCAAATTACTATCCGCATCTTTTAAAATGTTATTTTTACGACCATAATCGTTAATCACACGTGTTAAGGCAGTTTTAAATCCTACCTCATGTGTACCACCTTCATACGTATGAATATTATTTGTAAATGAGTAAATATGATTTGTATATCCTTCGTTATATTGAAGTGCAACTTCAACTTGAATACCATCTTTTGAACCTTCTACATATACAGGCTCTTCATGAATTGGTTGTTTTGAACGATTTAAATGTTCAACATATGATTTAATTCCACCTTCATAGTGGAACTCTTTCTTTTGCTTATGTTCACGTTTATCTTCAATTGTTAATTTAATATTACGATTTAAAAACGCCAACTCACGCATACGAGTCGCTAGCGTATCGAATTCATATTCTGTCGTCTCTTTAAAAATTTCTGGATCCGGTTTAAAGCGAGTTATTGTTCCAGTCTTATCTGTATCACCAATGACTTTTAAATCTGCAACCGGAATACCTCTTTCGTATTTTTGGTAATGGATTTTGCCATCACGATGTACAAATACTTCTAATTCTGTTGATAAGGCATTTACAACAGATGCACCAACACCGTGCAAACCACCAGAAACTTTATAACCGCCACCGCCAAATTTACCACCAGCGTGGAGGACAGTCATAATAACCTCTACTGCAGGACGTCCCATTTTTTCTTGTATACCAACTGGAATACCACGTCCATTATCCGTTACAAGAATACTATTATCTTCTTCGATACTAACGTTAATTTCATCGCAATATCCTGCTAATGCTTCATCGATACTATTATCGACAATCTCCCATACAAGGTGGTGAAGTCCCTTTCCACTCGTAGATCCAATATACATACCCGGACGTTTCCGAACTGCCTCTAGTCCTTCAAGTACCTGTATCTGACTCTCATCATATGCATTTTCTTGCATTTGTTTTTGTTCCATTGACACAAAGATCACCTACTTTTCCATTTAAACAGGGGTTTATGCCCTATCTATTTCACAATCTACCGTGCCGTTCGTTACATGAATTGTTTTCGCATCTTTTAATGTTTCGTGTTCAATTCCGTCGACACTCGTCGTTGTAACAAATGTTTGCACCTTTCCTTGAATTGTATTTAACAGATGTGATTGACGATAATCGTCTAATTCTGATAAAACATCATCCAGCAAAAGGATTGGATATTCTTTAACCTCTGAATAAATTAATTCAATTTCAGCTAATTTTAGGGATAGTGCGGTCGTTCGTTGTTGTCCTTGCGAACCAAAGACTTGAACATTTTTACTATTAACGAAGAATTGTAAATCATCACGATGAGGACCAATTAAAGTCGTACCACGGAAAATCTCACGTTGTTTCACAGATTGAAAACTTTCATAGTATACTTCTTTTATTTTCGACAAATCCATTGATTCTGATACATCCACACTTGGTTTATAGACAATTTCTAACTCTTCTAATCCACGGCTTATACCGCGATGAATTGGAGCTGCCCATTCCTGTAGCAAATGCAAAAATTCAAAACGTTTTTGTAGTATTTTTGCACCATGCTCAATTAGTTGAAGTGTAAATACATCCAACATCGTTTCCTCATTCTTACTATTCCCTTGCATCTTTTTCAACAAGTGATTTCGTTGCGTGAGCACCTTTTGATATTGACTTAATTCATACAAATACACAGGAGCTATTTGTCCTAATTCCATATCTAAAAAGCGTCTTCTTACTTGAGGGCTTCCTTTTACAAGATTTAAATCTTCTGGGGCAAACATGACAACGTTCATCACGCCAATGTACTGGCTTAACTTTTGTTGTTCAAGTTGATTTAATTTTGCCTTTTTACCTTTTTTCGAAATATTTAATTCCAAAGACAAAGAACTGTTTCTTTTTTGTAATTTCCCTTTAATTTGACCAAAATCTTCATCCCAACGGATAAGTTCGCGATCATTAGAGGTTCTATGAGATTTCGCCATCGCTAAAACATAAATAGCTTCCATCAAGTTTGTTTTCCCTTGTGCATTTTCGCCGATAATTACATTTACCTTATCTTCAAAGGAAAGCTCTAATTTTTCATAATTGCGATAGTTTTTTAATTGTATTTCTGAAATAAACAAAGGGCTCCCCCTTTATGCCTGAACTTGGAAAGTTCCGCTTCCTGGAATTTCAATAACATCATTCGCATATAGTTTGCGACCTCTTCTATTTTCAAGTTCGTTGTTCACGTACACTTCATATTCTTGTAAAAACCATTTTACAGCGCCACCTGTATCAATTACATCAGCTAACTTTAAAAATTGTCCTAGTGTAATATACTCTGTTGAAATTTTAATATGTTTCATAAAATCGCTCACTTTCTGAAAGTGTTCATTCTTTCATTGTACTAAATAAACTAACATTAGGAAAGTAATACCCAAAAATCAAATAAGGGCCACTAGCATCTTTAAACTAGCAACCCTTATTCCTTACCTAGTAAGTACGAACCGGTAAAATTAATTGAATAATTGAATCATCATTTACTGTACGAATTAAGAACGGTCTCATCGCCCCAGTAAAACTAACTTTAATCTCTGTACTATCCAAAGCTTTCAATGCATCCATCATATATTTTGCACTAAAAGATATTTTTAACTCTTCTCCATCTACTTTTTCACATTGTACTTCTTCGACAACTTTTCCGATTTCTGGTGAATTCGAAGAAATCTCTAGCATTTCTTGCTCTAAAGTTGATAATTTGACAACGTTATTGCGGCCATCTCTCGCTAATAGTGAAGCACGATCAATTGCTTGTAGGAATTCTTTTGTATTCACAAAAATATCCGTTTTACTCTCTGCTGGAATTAAACGTGTCGTATCTGGATAATTTCCTTCTAACAATCTTGAGAAGAATAATAAATGCTTTGTACGGAATAATACTTGATACTCCGTAATAACAATATCCACCATTTCTTCAGACTCATCTAGAATCTTACTTAATTCATTTAAGCTCTTACCTGGGATAACAACATTAGCTTGAAATTCATCTGCAATATTATGTCCTTCGATTTTTGCTTTTCGAAGTGCCAGTCTATGACTATCTGTTGCAATACAAGTTAACTCGCTGTTATATACCTTCCAGTTTACACCTGTCAAGATCGGTCTTGTTTCAGAAGTAGAAACTGCAAATACAGTTTGTCTGATCATATGCTTAAGTAAATCTGTTGGTATCTTAAATACATGATGTTCTTCAATCTGTGGTAATAACGGATATTCTGCAGAATCTAAACCATTTAAGTTAAACTCTGATTTTCCAGATTTTATTTTTGTCATAAAATGATTTTCCACAGAAATTTCGACAGTATCTCTAGGTAGTTTTTTTACAATCTCACTAAAATATTTTGCTTGTAAAACAATGCTTCCTGATTGAGCTATTTCTACAATTTCTTTTCCATCTTCTTCGACTGGAATAAACGATTCAATAGAAATATCAGCATCGCTTCCTGTTAATGTAACCCCTTCTTCAGTAGCTACAACTTTAATTCCTGTAAGGATGGGGATTGTTGTACGAGAAGAAACGGCCTTCATTACATCTTGTACACCTCTTACAAGATAGTCTTTTTGTATTGTAAAACGCATAAAGAAAAACCTCCGGTAAGTATAAGATTTTATTTAATTAATAAAGATAAAAAATAGTAGTAATAGTAATAGGGCTTGTGGATATGTGGATAACCCCTTTGAAGGATGTAAAAACAGTCTATCTACATGTGGATAGACTGTGCGTAAAACAAGGTAAGTTATTCACACTATTCAGCTACTACTTTAAAATACCATTAATTTCTTCAACTTGCTTTTGTAATTGTGTATCGGTTTTTAGTAGTTTAGAAATTTTTTCATGGGCATGGATAACTGTTGTATGATCACGTCCACCAAATTCTTCACCTATTTTTGGTAAAGAGGAATCCGTAAGTTCGCGTGATAAATACATTGCAATTTGGCGAGGAAACGCAACTGATTTTGTACGTTTTTTCGCTTTAAAATCTTCTAATTTCACTTGATAAACGTCTCCGACAGCTTTTTGAATATCATAAATAGAGATAATTTTCGGCTTAGAATTTGGAATAATATCTTTAAGTGCTTCAGCTGCTAAATCAGCATTAATATCTTTATTAATTAAAGATGAATAAGCTACAACTCGGATAAGTGCACCTTCTAATTCACGAATATTTGAATCAATTTGATTTGCGATATAAAGCATAACTTCATTTGGTATATCAAGTCCTTCAGCTTTTGCTTTTTTGCGTAAAATTGCAATTCGTGTCTCTAAATCTGGCGGCGTAATATCTGTAATAAGTCCCCATTCAAAGCGAGAACGAAGACGATCTTCTAAGGTTGGAATTTCTTTTGGTGGTCGATCACTAGAAATTACAATTTGTTTACTTTCTTCGTGTAATGCATTAAATGTATGGAAAAACTCTTCCTGAGTTTGTTCTTTTCCAGCAAGAAATTGAATATCATCTATCAGTAAAACATCTACGTTGCGATATTTATTACGAAAATCAACAGCTTTATTATCACGAATAGAGTTAATAAATTCATTAGTGAATTTTTCTGATGATAAATATACAACTTTTGCATTTGGATTATGTTCAATTACATAATGACCAATCGCGTGCATTAAATGCGTCTTTCCAAGCCCAACTCCCCCGTAAATAAAGAGTGGATTATACGCTTTAGCTGGCGCCTCGGCTACAGCTAATGAAGCTGCATGGGCAAAACGGTTACCAGAGCCAATAACAAATGTATCAAATGTATATTTTGGATTTAACATGCTCTGTGGTAAATGAGCCGAATCATCTTGTGCTGGATTCCGCTTAACTGGAGGAAGATCAATGTCCTCTTCAGCTTGACTTTGGGGAATAATAAAGCGGATTGCTAATTTTGCCCCTGTTAAATCGTATAGTGTTTCTGAAATTAGTTCTGAGTAATGAGATTCTAGCCAGTCACGAGCAAATTCATTTGGAGCTGTAATCGTTAATACGTCTTTCTTCAAGTTATGAGCCGTTGTTGATTTTAACCATGTTTCATAACTAGGTTTGCTTACCTTTTTTTCTAATTCTTTTAAGGCACTATTCCATAAATCAGAGATATTTTCCAAAGGTGTCCCTCCTTTACTAAGATGGTAAAAGAATAAGGTTGCGCAACAAATGTACAACCTAATAAATATAAAATGTATATTTATACGAAACGTATTTTAAAACCTAAAAACGTCGTTTGTATATGAGATAGGGTTTTCGACAAAAAAAGCAAATGTGGACAACTATTTACCCACATGTGATTAAAACTGTCCACATGTTATACACAAATTGTGGATAAGATAAAGATGTGGAAAACTTATTCAAAGTGAAAACACAACTATAATATCAAAAAAAAGTGGCTATAGCAATGAATTTAAGAAAGTTATCCACAAAATCAATACCTTGTGGAATAAACTTGTCCACAACACGATATACTGTGTAAAAGTGGGAAAAAAGTTTGTGGATATAAAAAACGTGAAAAAACATTTATCCACAAGGAAATATAGATGCTGTGAAAAAGTATGTGAATAGGTTCAAAATGAATATTTGATGAAAATTTCTAGAACCATTGACATTTTCCTAGTTGATTAACTATAATTTATAGGACTGTCTTTAACAGATATTCCTCAGGGAGGTGTCATATAATGAAAAGAACTTACCAACCAAATAAACGTAAGCGCAGCAAAGTACATGGTTTCCGCAGCCGTATGAGCACAGCGAACGGACGTAAAGTGCTAGCAGCTCGTCGTCGTAAAGGAAGAAAAGTATTATCTGCGTAGACCACTGATCGTTCAGTGGTCTTTTTTTCTAATAATAGTGAATTTCCGCTGATGAAATACAGGAGTGTCAATTGATATGAAGAAAAAACATCGTATAAAGAAGAATGATGAATTCCAGGCGGTTTTTCAAAAAGGAAAATCAAATGCGAATCGTCAGTTTGTTGTATACCAATTAGATAAAGAAGAACAGCCAAACTTTCGCATCGGCCTTTCTGTTAGCAAGAAAATAGGAAATGCAGTAGTTCGTAATCGAATTAAGCGCATGGTCCGTCAGGCTATTACAGAGTTAAAAGATGAGATAGATTCTGGAAAAGATTTTGTTATAATAGCAAGGAAGCCTTGTGCAGAGATGACATATGAAGAAGTAAAGAAAAGCTTAATTCATGTCTTTAAACGCTCTGGTATGAAAAGAATAAAAAAGTAGCGTAAGGAAATGAATTACACTATATACATACCGATACAAGGAGGAGTAGGCTTTGAAAAAGAAATTAGGTTTACTAGCCATGGTCGTTGCATTAATGGCGATTGCCACCGGTTGTAGTGAAACAGGTCAGCCGATTACATCGAAAAGTACTGGGATTTGGAATGAATATTTCGTATATCCGCTTTCTCAGTTAATCACGTATTTTGCCGACTTATTTAACAGTAATTACGGTTTAGCAATTGTTATTACAACTCTTATCATTCGTTTTGCATTATTACCATTAATGATTAAACAAACAAAGAGTACAAAGGCAATGCAAGCGTTACAACCAGAAATGGTGAAGTTAAAAGAGAAATATAGTTCTAAAGATCAAGCAACACAGCAAAAACTACAACAAGAAATGATGCAGTTATATCAAAAGAATGGTGTAAATCCATTGGCAGGATGTTTACCGATATTTGTTCAGATGCCTATTTTATTCGCGTTTTATCATGCGATTATGAGAACAACAGCAATTAGTGAACATACATTTTTATGGTTTGATTTAGGACAGGCAGATCCGTTCTATATCTTACCGGTTGTTGCAGCAATTACGACATTTATTCAGCAAAAGCTTGCAATGGCAGGAACAGCTGGTCAAAATCCGCAAATGGCAATGATGCTTTGGCTTATGCCGATTATGATTTTAATCTTTGCGATTAACTTCCCAGCAGCATTATCACTTTACTGGGTTGTTGGTAATATCTTTGGGATTGCTCAAATGTACTTTATCAAAGGGCCAGAGATTAAGGCTAGCAAAGCTGGAGGCTCAAGCAAGTGAGTGTAATTACTGCTAAAGGACAAACAGTCGAGCTGGCAGTAGAGGATGCTTTAAGGCAATTAAATACATCAAAAGATCAAGTAGATATAAATATTGTCGATGAGGGTAAAAGAGGATTCCTTGGTTTATTTGGGAATCGTCCTGCAGTAGTAGAAGTTGTATTGAAGAAAGATCCAATTCAGGAATGTGAAGAATATTTAAGAAATGTTATTCACAATATGGGTGTGGAAGTTGAAATTAGTAAAATTGTAAAAGGACGCGAAATCGAATTTACAATTTCTGGTGATGATGTAGGGGTTTTAATTGGAAAAAGAGGTAATACATTGAACTGTTTACAGTATTTAACAAAACTTGTCGCGAATCGTAACACGAAGCAGTATATCGGTATTACACTAGATGCTGAAAATTATCGTAGTAAAAGAAAAAGTACGTTAGAATCACTTTCTTATCGATTAGCGAAACAAGTATCTAATACGAAAAAAAGAGTTATTTTAGAACCGATGCCATCTTTTGAACGAAAAATTATTCATCAGGCATTATCAAATCATCAAGGTATCAAAACAACTTCTGAAGGAAATGAACCACATCGGCATGTTGTAATATCTCCTAAATGACCGGTTGCTCAAATGAGTGCCGGTTTTTTTGAGCGAAAAATAGATGTGGATAACTAAAAAACACTAAACTTATCCACTGTGAATAAGTTTAGTGTTTTTTACATGGGGATATAATAAAATGAGTTATTCTTCTTTTGTAGATAGGTTCGTTATGGTATCCTAATAATTTAGTGAAAGAAATAATCATGTTGAAATAGAGATAAATAAGCAAGTGAGGTGAAAGGACATGGAATTTGATACAATTGCTGCGATTTCCACAGCGCTTGGAGAGGGTGCAATTGCCATTGTTCGAGTAAGTGGGGATGATGCGGTTGAGAAAGTTGACCGTATTTTTAAAGGGAAGGATTTAACAGAGGTTCCTTCTCACACTATTCATTATGGTCATATCATTGATTTAGATACAAATCAAGTTATTGAAGAAGTTATGGTGTCTATTATGCGCGCACCAAGGACTTTTACACGTGAAAATATAGTTGAAATTAACTGTCATGGTGGACTTGTTTCAGTAAATAAAGTATTGCAACTTATTCTAGCACAAGGAGTACGATTGGCAGAACCGGGCGAATTTACAAAACGTGCTTTTTTAAATGGACGTATCGATTTATCACAAGCAGAAGCTGTTATGGATTTGATTCGAGCAAAAACAGATCGTGCGATGAATGTAGCAATTAATCAAATGGAAGGGCGATTATCTAAATTAATTGGTCGCCTACGTCAAGAAATATTAGAAACGTTAGCTCATGTTGAGGTAAATATAGATTATCCAGAATACGATGATGTAGAAGAGATGACACATAATATTTTAATTGAGAAAGCGACGCATGTTCGTTCGGAAATCGAAAAAATATTAGAAACATCAAAACAAGGGAAAATTTTACGTGAAGGTATTGCTACAGCAATTATCGGTAGACCTAACGTTGGGAAATCATCGTTATTAAATAGTCTTGTTCAGGAGAAAAAGGCAATTGTAACTGATATTGCAGGAACAACTCGTGATGTTATTGAAGAGTACGTTAATGTGCGTGGTGTACCTCTTAAACTTATAGATACAGCCGGTATTCGTGAGACAGAAGATGTTGTTGAACGAATTGGTGTGGAGCGTTCAAAAGAAATGATGAGCCAAGCGGATTTAGTATTAGTTGTTGTCAACTATAGCGAGGCTTTAACAAATGAGGATGAAGATCTATTACGTGCGGTACAAGGAAAAGACTTTATTGTTATTGTGAATAAGACTGATTTACCGCAAACGATTGATATGGAACGTGTTACAGAGTTAGCCGCGGGAAATCGTGTTATTACAACATCTTTAATCGAGGAACAAGGAATAGATGAACTAGAAAAGGCAATAGCTGATTTATTCTTTGAAGGAACAATTGATTCTGCAGATATGACATATGTTTCTAATACGAGACATATTGGATTATTAACACAAGCGGGACAAACAATCGGTGATGCAATTGAGGCGATAGAAAATGGTGTGCCAATTGATATGGTACAAATTGATTTAACAAGAACGTGGGAAATACTTGGTGAAATTACTGGTGACACAGTTCATGAAAGCTTAATTGACCAGTTGTTCTCTCAATTTTGTTTAGGAAAATAATATAGTGATGTTTTAGAAAGATAGAGATTATTAGGAGGAATAAACAATGGGATACAATGCCGGTTCATACGATGTCATAGTAATCGGTGCAGGTCATGCAGGATGTGAAGCTGGTCTTGCGGCAGCACGAATGGGCTCAAAAACATTAATGTTAACAATTAACTTAGATATGGTAGCGTTCATGCCATGTAACCCTTCTGTTGGTGGACCAGCAAAAGGGATTGTTGTTCGTGAAATTGATGCATTAGGCGGAGAAATGGGACGTAATATTGATAAAACTCATATTCAAATGCGTATGCTAAATACAGGTAAGGGCCCAGCTGTACGTGCGCTTCGAGCGCAAGCTGATAAATTCTCTTACCAACATGAATTGAAGAAAACAATTGAGGAAACACCAAACTTATCGTTGTTCCAAGGAATGGTAGAGCGTTTAATCGTTGAAGAAGGTGTATGTAAAGGGGTAGTTACACAAGCTGGTGCAGAATATACAGCGAAAACCGTTGTAATTACGACTGGAACATTTTTACGTGGCGAGATTATCATGGGCGATTTAAAATATTCAAGCGGTCCAAATAATCAACAACCGTCTATTACATTATCTGAGCATTTAGAGGAGCTCGGATTTGATCTTGTTAGATTTAAAACAGGGACACCTCCGCGTGTAAACAGTAATACAATTGACTACAGTAAAACAGAAATTCAACCAGGTGATGATAAGCCGCGTTCGTTCTCTTTTGAAACAACGAAATTTATTATGGATCAAATTCCATGTTGGTTGACATATACAAGTACAGAAACACACCGTTTAATAGATGAAAATTTACATCGTTCAGCTATGTATTCTGGTATGATTAAAGGAACAGGTCCTAGGTACTGTCCTTCTATTGAAGACAAAGTAGTAAGATTTAATGACAAACCACGTCATCAAATTTTCTTAGAGCCAGAAGGGCGTAATACACAAGAAGTATATGTACAAGGTTTATCCACAAGCCTACCAGAAGATGTACAACGTGACATGCTTAGAACAATTCCAGGCCTAGAAAATGTTGAAATGATGCGCACAGGTTATGCAATTGAATATGATGCAATTGTGCCAACACAATTATGGCCAACACTTGAAACGAAAAAGATTAAAAATTTATATACAGCAGGACAAATTAATGGAACTTCTGGTTACGAAGAGGCCGCAGGACAAGGGCTTATGGCTGGGATTAATGCAGCATGCCGTTCTTTAGGTAAAAAAGAAGTTGTTTTAGGCCGCGAGGATGCTTATATTGGTGTCTTAATTGATGATCTTGTAACGAAAGGTACAAATGAACCATATCGTTTATTAACGTCTCGTGCAGAATACCGTCTATTATTACGCCACGATAATGCTGATCTTCGTTTAACTGAAGTTGGTCGTGAAATTGGATTAATTAAAGAAGAGCGATATGAGCGATTTACAAATAAAAAATTACAAATTGAGCAGGAAAAGGAACGTTTAAGCAGCATTATTATTAAACCACGTCCTGAAGTTCAAGAATTAATTCGCAATATTGGCGGAAGTGAATTGAAAGATGGAATACGTGCAAGTGACTTATTACGTCGTCCAGAGATGACATATGAGCATATTCATCTTTTAGTACCAAGTGAAGTAGAATTAAGTGATGAAGTTACAGAACAAGTTGAAATTCAGATTAAGTACGAAGGATATATTGAAAAATCTTTACAGCAAGTAGAGCGTATGAAGAAAATGGAGAGTAAAAAAATCCCTGTAGATATTGATTATGACGCGATTTCTAGCCTTGCTTCAGAAGCTAGACAGAAATTGAAAGATGTTCGTCCACTTTCAATGGGGCAGGCTTCACGTATTTCTGGCGTAAATCCAGCGGATATTTCCATTTTACTTGTGTATATAGAACAAGGAAAAATTGCGCGCGTATCGAACCAATAACATAGTAAGGAGATATTGCTAGATGAACATAGAACAATTTCAATCTATGCTAGAAGAGAAGGGAATCACCCTCTCTTCTAGACAGTTAGAGCAGTTCAAAATCTACTTTGAAACATTAGTAGAGTGGAATGAAAAAATGAATTTAACGGCTATTACAGAAAAAGAAGAAGTATATTTAAAACACTTTTTTGATTCCATTACAGCTGCTTTTTATTATGATTTTTCAAAACCATTCTCAATTTGCGATGTTGGTGCAGGGGCTGGATTCCCAAGTATTCCTTTGAAAATCTGTTTCCCGCACTTAAAAGTAACGATTGTAGATTCATTGCAAAAACGTATTAATTTCTTAAATCACTTAGCACAAAAGTTAGAATTAAGTGACGTTGCATTTTGTCACGATCGTGCTGAAACATTTGGGAAAAAAGAAGGTGTACGTGAATCATACGATATTGTAATGGCACGTGCAGTTGCGCGTCTTTCTGTATTAAGTGAGCTATGTTTACCACTTGTAAAAGTTGGAGGAACATTCATTGCAATGAAAGGTGCAGCAGCAAACGAGGAAATTGAAAATGGCAAGTATGCTTTAGAGGTGCTAGGCGGAGAGTTAAAAGAGATGTCTACGTTCCAATTACCGTTTGAAGAGAGTGAACGTAATATTTTATTAATCGAGAAAAAGCGCAAGACACCAAAGAAATATCCACGCAAACCGGGAACACCCAATAAATTACCTATTGAAAAATAAATCTTATTAGACGTAAGATTAAATTATATAAATGAAAACGTAAATGTTTCATAGGAAACATTTTATGGAGAATAGTCAATAGGCCTAAAAGGTGGTGGAATATGTATGAAAAATACGTTTTCTCGTTTATTTGGCTTTGGAGATAAAGAGAGCGAATTCGAATTACAAGACGAAAGCCATGAAGAGATAGATAAAAAGGTATATGAAGAAATACAAGAAATTCCGATAGTAAATATTACCCCTAACCGTTATCAACCAAGAACAGTTTTTGATGATGCGCGTATTGATGAGCTAGCATTAACGATTCGTACACATGGACTTATTCAGCCGATTGTTGTAAGGCAATATGAGGATGACAAGTACGAGATTATTGCTGGAGAAAGACGTTTTCGTGCAGCAACAAAGTTAGGGTGGGAAAAGGTTCCTGCAATTATAAAGAACTTAAATGATACAGAGACAGCTTCTGTAGCTTTAATTGAAAACTTGCAACGTGAGGAACTAACGGCAATCGAGGAAGCTGTGGCATATCAAAAGCTAATTGAGTTACATAATTTAACACAAGAAGCATTGGCACAACGACTTGGAAAAGGACAATCTACAATCGCAAATAAGTTGCGATTGTTAAAGTTGCCTGAAGAAATAAAAAGTGCATTATTAGAAAAAAGCATTACAGAACGTCACGCCCGCGCTCTCATTCCTTTAAAAAATGAGGAATTACAACTGAAGGTTTTACAGGAAATTGTGGAGAAACAACTGAATGTAAAGCAAACAGAAGAACGAATTGCGAAGTTACTAGAGGAAGCAAAACCGAAGCGTAAGGCAAAGCAAAAAGCAGTAAGTCGAGATACGAGGATTGCTATGAATACAATTAGACAATCTTTACAAATGGTTACTGAAAGTGGTTTGAATGTTAATTCTGAGGAAGAAGAATTTGATGAGTACTATCAAATTACAATTAAAATTCCAAAGAAAAAATAATAATGACGTGTTAGAGACCTTATCCTATTGGAGAGGTCTCTTTTACTATATTTTCTTGTTAAATGAAGAAGGAGTTTAGAAATAAATTTTGAAGTTTAATAAAGGACGTAAAAGAAAAAGTTTTATTTCATGTTACAATAAACGTAATTGTTACTAGAATAAGATAGAAAGGTTGAAAGTAGGTGACATCATGGGAAAAATCATTGCTATTGCTAATCAAAAAGGCGGTGTTGGAAAAACCACAACATCTGTTAATTTAGGGGCTGGATTGGCACAAGTAGGTAAAAAAGTCCTTCTTGTAGATATTGATGCTCAAGGAAATGCAACGACTGGTGTGGGGATTGAAAAATCTGAATTAGATCAATGTATTTACAATGTTCTTGTGGAAGATGCAGATGTTCAAGGGGTTATACAGAAAACCGCAACTGAAAACTTAGATGTTCTACCCGCTACAATTCAATTGGCTGGTGCTGAAATTGAATTGGTACCGACTATTTCCCGGGAAGTACGTTTGCAAAGAGCATTACAGCCAGTTCGTGATGAATATGATTATATTATTATCGACTGTCCCCCGTCTTTAGGGTTATTAACGATTAATGCATTAACAGCAGCAGATTCGGTTATTATTCCGGTACAGTGTGAATATTACGCACTAGAAGGCTTAAGTCAGCTATTAAATACAGTTCGACTTGTACAAAAACATTTAAATAAAAATTTAGCAATTCAAGGCGTATTGTTAACGATGTTGGATGCCCGTACAAATTTAGGGATCCAAGTTATAGATGAAGTGAAAAAGTATTTTAGGGATAAAGTATATCGCTCGATTATTCCGCGTAATGTACGCTTGAGCGAGGCTCCAAGTCATGGGAAACCTATTATGCAGTATGACGCTAAATCAAGAGGAGCAGAAGTATATATAGATTTAGCAGAGGAAGTGATTGCAGGTGGCTAAAGGATTAGGAAGAGGAATTAATGTGTTTTTTCCTGATTTAGATGTGAAAGAAGAGGAAACAATCCAGGAGATTCTTGTAACTGAATTAAGGCCAAATCCATATCAACCGCGTAAACACTTTAATAAAGAGGCTATTCAGGAATTAGCAATTTCGATTAAGGAACACGGTATTCTACAACCATTAATTGCTAGGAAGAGTATTAAAGGATATGAAATCGTTGCAGGTGAAAGACGATTTCGTGCTGCAAAAGAAGCTGGTTTAGAAAAAGTACCTGCGGTTGTAAGACAATTAACTGAACAGCAAATGATGGAATTTGCTTTGTTAGAAAACTTACAACGAGAAGATTTAAATCCTATGGAAGAGGCAATGGCATACCAGATGTTAATGAATGAGCTAAATGTAACGCAAGAACAATTAGCAAAACGTCTTGGCAAAAGCAGACCTTACATTGCAAATTATACTCGGTTATTAAGCCTCCCTTCGTTCGTCCAAGATATGATTGCAAATGGTCAACTTTCAATGGCTCATGGGAGAACTTTACTTACGATAAAAGATGAAGAGCAATTGAAGTCCTTATTGAAACGCATTGAAAAAGAAGGATTAAATGTTCGTCAATTAGAGAAAATCGTCCAAGAGATTAATCAACACGTTTCACGTGAAACAAAAAAAGTGAAAAAAGAGCGAAATATATTTTTCGTAGAACGTGAAACGTTCTTAAGAGAAAAGTTTGGCACAGATGTGAAAATTAAAGAGACGAAAAAAGAAAAAGGTAAAATCGAAATTGAATTTTTTAATAAAGAAGATTTAAATCGTATTTTAGAACTATTATCACAGAAAAATTAAAGAGCAAACCATCTTATTATTTATAGATGGTTTGCTTTTTTTAATGCGGATAATTTTTGATCTGTCTCTTTTATACTTTGTGCGATTACATCAGCCATTTTCATGACTAAACTTAATCTTGTATTTTGAAGAACGAAAAACTCCATAAACCCATTTAGATTGACGATACCGTGTATATGCAAATCACCAACTGCAGGTAATTTCTTATTCATAGCAGCTCCAGGTTTACTAGGTCCTTTTCCAGTAGTAATTGACCCGATATTTTGGGACTTTCCTAAACATGCATCAACAGCAATTATAAATGCAGCAGGATATTCTTTCTGTATATTCTGAATTTTTTCTTCTAGATTTAGCGCATGTACGGGCTCATCGAGTGTACCGAATACTTGGAGGTTTTTGATGTCTATTTGTTCAAGTTTTGTACCAACTAACGGGCCAAGTGCGTCACCTGTAGAACGATCTGTTCCGATACAAACGAGAATGAGTGGTATATTAGTTTTAATAGGAATATGGGTAAGTAAGAAATTACTGATTATCTCAGAGGCTTCTAGATCTTGGTGCATAACGTTTTGAGTTTCTTTCTCAAAAAATGGTAAGCGAAAACTTCCAATATTCATGAAGCACCCATCCTTTTAATAAATTTTCAATATATGTTATATGGTGAGAAAAATGGAAAGCTATAAGTGCGTAATTTTTGCAAAATGTGAATGAAAACGGAAATAATAGTACTAGTATATATATATTCGTTCCATTTTATACCTGAATGGCGGGTATAAAATAGGATTAAAATCATAAAATTTTTTCAGCAATTAGAGGACTTCTGATACAATAATAAGGATAACTAAAAAGAAATTTTAGCTAGAGAGGTAGAGGCACATGGATTTATTAACAAAGTGGTTTAATTCTACGAAACAGTATTTATTAGATGCTGATCGTTGGGCTCATATTGGAGTTGCGACATTAAAAATATGTATTATTTTAATAATTGGTGCAGTTGTTGTGCGAATTGCAAGAGCGGTTGTACGAAATGCGTTTCGTATGGGGAGTCGTTCTCCAATTCAAATTTCAGAACGTCGTACAGTTACAGTAGCGAAATTACTTGAAAATATTGTAGCGTACGTTGTTATGTTCATTATGCTAATTGCAATTTTAGGTGTGTTTGATATTAATGCATCAGGTTTATTAGCGGGGGCCGGGGTAATTGGTTTAGCAGTCGGATTTGGTGCTCAAAGTTTAGTGAAAGACGTTATTACAGGTTTATTTATTTTGCTAGAAGATCAGTTTTCAGTTGGCGATTATGTTAAAATCGGTCAATTTGAAGGAGTCGTTTTAGAAATTGGACTCCGCACAACGAAAGTAAAGAGTTGGACAGGTGAAATTCATACTTTACCAAACGGAAGTATTATTCAAGTTACTAACTACTCAGTTAGTAATAGTGTAGCTTTTGTTGATGTATCTATTTCATATGAGGCTGATATTGCGAAAGCAGAGCAGGTTATTGAAGATTTATTAGTAGAGTTACCTTCAAAGTACGAAAAAATGGTAACAACACCTCAATTATTAGGTGTGCAAACATTAGCTGCATCGGAAGTTATATTGCGCGTTATTGCTGAAGTAGAGCCGATGCAACATGCAGTTATTGCAAGGGCACTTCGTAAAGAGATTAAAAATCGTCTTGATTTACATGGAATTGAAATTCCATATCCACGTATGGTTTTATATAATCGTGAAGAATTGGTTAGTGGAAAAGCAATTTAGTATGGAGAGGAGTTTGAAGAGTGGAGCAAAAGGAATATAACTTGTACGATGTTGTGGAAATGAAGAAAGCACATCCATGTGGCGAGAATCGTTGGAAAATTATTCGTATGGGAATGGATATCCGCATTAAGTGCGAGGGATGTGACCATTCAGTAATGATTACTCGAAGAGAGTTTGATCGTAAGGTGAAAAAAATACTTGTGAAGCACGAAGAATAGAGGGAGAGTAACAGTTACAGTAGGTAACTGTTACTTTTTTTCGTTTGGCGGAAACTTGTCATTTTTTTCGTTACTATCTATAATGATGAAAGATTGAGACATAGGAGTGAAAAATATGGGATTAACGGCTGGGATTGTTGGATTACCTAACGTAGGGAAGTCCACTTTATTTAATGCAATTACACAAGCAGGAGCAGAATCTGCGAACTATCCATTCTGTACAATTGATCCAAACGTAGGAATTGTAGAAGTACCAGATGAGCGTTTAAATAAATTAACGGAATTAGTAGAACCGAAAAAGACTGTTCCGACTGTATTCGAGTTTACTGATATTGCAGGTATCGTAAAAGGTGCTAGTAAAGGTGAAGGTTTAGGAAATAAATTCTTATCTCACATTCGTCAAGTAGATGCAATTTGTCAAGTTGTTCGTTGTTTTGAAGACGAAAATATTACGCACGTTTCAGGGAAAGTAGATCCAATTGATGATATCGAAACAATCAACTTAGAGCTAATTTTAGCGGACTTAGAGTCTGTTGATAAGCGTATCGAGCGTGTTGCGAAATTAGCAAGACAAAAAGATAAAGAAGCTGTATATGAGCATGAAATTTTAGTTCGTTTAAAAGAAGCTTTTGAAGAGGGGAAACCAGCTCGTACTGTTGAATTTACAGAAGAGCAAATGAAGATTGTTAAAGGCCTTCATTTACTTACAACAAAAGAAATGTTATACGTAGCGAACGTAAGTGAAGACGATGTTATCGATCCTTCAGAAAATAAATACGTACAAATGGTAAAAGAATTTGCAGAAAATGAAAATTCTCAAGTAATCGTTGTATGTGCAAAAATCGAATCAGAAATTGCTGAATTAGACGAGGAAGAGAAAAAAGTATTCCTTGAAGAATTAGGTATTGAAGAGTCTGGTTTAGATCAATTAATTCGTGCAGCATATGACCTATTAGGACTTGCTACTTACTTTACAGCTGGCGTTCAAGAAGTACGTGCTTGGACATTTAAACAAGGTATGAAGGCACCACAATGTGCTGGCGTTATCCATACAGACTTTGAGCGTGGATTTATTCGTGCAGAAACAGTTTCTTACGATGACTTAATGACAAACGGTTCTATGACAGCTGCAAAAGAAGCTGGAAAAGTACGTTTAGAAGGAAAAGAGTATATCGTAAAAGACGGAGATGTTATGCACTTCCGTTTTAACGTTTAATTTAATATTTCCTAGGAAAAATAAAGATATGAGCTTGGCGAATATATTATATGTTTGCCAAGTTTTTTATGTATTGGTGAGTTGATTCATATAACTTACTATGATATAATCTAAACTCGTGAGTAATTACTATAAATTAATTGCTCCTTGCCCATTATGGGCCGTTTAGACCAAAAGGAGGTGAAAGTGTAATGAGAAAGTACGAAATTATGTACATCATTCGTCCTGGCGTTGAAGAAGAAGCTCAAAAAGCTTTAGTTGAACGTTTTGCAGGTGTTTTAACAAACAATGGTGCAGAAATCATTAACACGAAAGAGTGGGGTAAGCGTCGTTTAGCTTACGAAATCAACGACTTACGTGAAGGTTTCTACATGATCTTAAACGTGAACTCTAACGCAGAAGCGATTAACGAATTCGACCGTTTAGCTAAGATCAACGAAGACATCCTTCGTCATATCGTTGTTAAAGAAGAAGAAAAATAATTGATATATAAGGGAGAGTGGTTCGATTGATGAATCGTGTTATCCTCGTTGGTCGTTTAACTAAGGACCCTGACTTACGTTACACGCCCAATGGTGTTGCAGTAGCTACTTTTACGTTAGCTGTGAATCGCGCATTTGCGAATCAACAAGGTGAGCGTGAAGCTGACTTTATTAATTGTGTAATATGGCGTAAACAAGCAGAAAACGTAGCAAATTATTTGAAAAAAGGAAGCTTAGCAGGCGTAGATGGACGTCTTCAAACTCGTAATTACGATGGACAAGACGGTAAACGTGTATATGTAACAGAAGTTCTTGCGGAAAGCGTACAATTTTTAGAGCCGCGTAATGGCGGTGGGGAGCAACGTGGTTCATTCAATCAGCAACCATCAGGAGCTGGTTTCGGTAACCAAAGCTCTAACCCATTTGGTCAATCTAGTAATTCAGGTAACCAAGGTAACCAAGGTAACCAAGGTAACTCTGGATTTACGAAGAATGACGATCCATTTTCAAATGTAGGTCAACCGATCGACATTTCCGACGACGATTTACCGTTCTAATACAGTAAATTTGTTAGTTTTAACAAAGAATGGAGGGAAATAGACATGGCAGGACGCAAAGGTGGACGTGCGAAACGTCGTAAGGTGTGTTTCTTCACAGCTAACGGCATCACTCGCATTGACTATAAAGATGTTGATTTATTAAAACGTTTCGTTTCTGAGCGTGGTAAAATTTTACCTCGTCGTGTAACAGGGACAAGCGCAAAATACCAACGCAAACTTACAGTTGCAATTAAACGTGCTCGTCAAATGGCACTTTTACCATATGTTGGTGAATAATAGCGTATGAAATGCACAGTAGAGTCGGACTCTACTGTGCATTTTGCTATGCTTTTCTTTTTTGAAAGAGAGGTTAAAATGTGAAACAAACAAAGTTTATTACAGAAGGCGCAGCGTTATTAGCTATATATGCAATTTTGTTGCTTATATCTATGTATGTTCCGATTTTGGGTACTGTTGTAACTTTTGCGTTGCCGTTACCATTTATACTATTAACGATAAGACATAAACTATCTAATGTGCTTGTGGTTTTTGTAGCGGCACTTTTTGTTACTATTATTGTGAGTCAACCCATGAATTTAGTGAAGACCATTATGTTTGGATTGATAGGGATTGTTTTAGGATATATGTATAAAACAAGAAAAAAACCAGTGGAAATCTTAATAGCGGGGACGCTTGCATACTTAATTGGTTTTGTACTTATTTATGTTGCGAGTATAAAGTTTTTCAACATAGATATAATGAAGCAAATGCAAAGTATGTTTAGTGAAAGTATGGTGCAAAGTGAAAAGATAGTAAGTGCTATAGGTATGCCGATTAGTAAGGAACAAAAAGAGTTACTTACACAAATGAATGATATATTACAATCGTTATTTCCAAGTATACTTGTTCTAGTTTCAGTATGTTTTTCTTGGATTACAGTGATAATATCAGGTAGTGTTTTGAAAAAGTTAAAACATGATATTATACCTTGGCCTAAATTTAAAGATATACAATTACCAAAGAGTATTGTTTGGTATTACGTTATATTTATTTTGTTAGCAACTTTTATAAAAGTAGAACCAACATCATATTTACATATGGTATTTTCTAACCTATATGTCATATTTGCACTATTGCTTGTACTGCAAGGTCTGACATTCATCTCCTTTTTAGCGTATAGAAAAGGTTTTACTAAAGGGGTTCCTATTATTAGTTTTATTGTATGCATGTTTATTCCGATGCTGTTTCCTCTTGTGACAATCTTAGGTATAATTGACTTAGGGATTTCATTGCGTTCTAAAATAGGGGAATAGGGTAATATTCCTTATACTATTTTAATCTGTTTAACTAACTGGAAGGTGAGTTAGTTTTACTTTATAGGAGTTGTATACATGCCTGAATTTGATAAGAAACAGTGGTTTTTATATCCTGTTTATGTATTGGCATTTTTTGTATTTGTTCTCATTTCAATTCTCTGTTATTTTCATTTAATTATGGGGATAGCTGCTTTTGTCATTTTTTGTATCGTATTCTTTATCGTTATACGATTTGAACTTAATTTTCAAAGGAATTTCGAAAAGCATACGACAGATATGATTACGAGGGTAAAGAAAGTAAGTAACGAAGCATTTAACCAAATGCCGATTGGTATTTTGTTATACAATAAGGATTATGGGATTGATTGGGCAAATCCTTATTTATCTTCATGTCTGGGACAGCATGCATTAGCTGGATGGCACCTTTACGATGTATCAGAAACATTACTTCTTTTTATTAAAGGAGAAACTTCTGATGATATAGTCTCTTTAAATAATCGAAAGTTTCGCGTTTTTGTAAGGAAAGAAGAAAAGTTAATTTATTTCTTTGATGTAACGGAACAAACAGAAATCGAAAAGATGTACGAGGATCAACGAACTGTTTTAGCTGTCATTTATTTGGATAATTATGATGAAGTTACACAAGGATTAGATGATCAATTACGTACGAATATAACAAGTCTTGTGACATCGCGACTAAATGAATGGGCACTTAAGTATGGTGCGTATTTAAAACGTGCATCTTCAGAAAGATTCTTCGTTGTGTTAAATGAAAGTATTCTGACGCAGATGGAGAAAGGGAAATTTAGTATTTTAGATCAGGTGCGTGAAGAAACATCTAAAAGGAATATACCACTTACATTAAGTGTAGGTGTCGGATCAGGTGATTTACCTTTATCAGAGCTTGGGGCAATGGCTCAATCTGGTTTAGACCTTGCGCTTGGGCGTGGGGGAGACCAAGTAGCTATTAAACAAGCGACAGGTAAAGTTAAGTTCTATGGAGGTAAGACAAATCCGGTTGAAAAACGTACCCGTGTACGTGCTAGGGTCATTTCGCATGCGTTAAAGGATTTAGTATTAGAAAGTAGTAATGTCATTATTATGGGGCATAGGGCTCCTGATATGGACGCAATTGGTGCTGCGATTGGTATTTTAAAAGTGGCTCAGTTAAATGAGCGTAAAGGATATATTGTGTTAGATGAAAAGGATTCCGATAAAGGAATTAAGCGCTTGATGGATAAAGTGAAACAAAATGAGGAGTTATGGTCTCATTTTATTACTCCAGAGCAAGCGATGGAGTTTGCAAATGATGAGTCGTTGCTGGTTGTTGTCGATACGCATAAACCTTCTATGGTGATGCAGCAAAAACTGTTACATAAAATTGAAAATGTAGTAGTTATTGATCATCATCGCCGTGGAGAAGATTTTATTGAAGATCCATTGCTAGTTTACATGGAACCATATGCTTCTTCAACGGCAGAATTGGTTACAGAATTGCTTGAGTATCAACCGAAAAATTTAAAGATGACAATGTTAGAAGCAACGGCATTGTTAGCGGGTATTATTGTCGACACGAAAAGTTTCACATTCCGGACGGGGGCTCGTACGTTTGATGCTGCTTCTTATTTACGTTCACATGGTGCAGATACTGTACTTGTACAAGAACTTTTAAAGGAAGATATGGATCAGTATTTACGGGTTGCAAAAGCTATAAAAAATGCGTACATTTATAAAAATGGAATTGCGATTGCTAAAGTTGATAGTGATGATTACTACGATCAAGTGCTTATTGCGCAATCAGCTGACACGTTACTAACAATGACAGGAATTATTGCATCATTTGTTGTTGCGAAACGTGGCGAGAATCTCATTGGAATTAGCAGCAGGTCTTTAGGTGAAGTGAATGTGCAGCTAATTATGGAAAACTTAGGTGGTGGCGGGCATTTGACAAATGCAGCCACACAAATGAAAAATGTTACAGTAGATGAAGCTGAGGAGAAGCTTCGATTTGTTATTGATGACTATTTACAGGGAGGCACACAATCATGAAAGTAATTTTTCTAAAAGACGTAAAAGGTAAAGGTAAAAAAGGAGAAGTAAAAAACGTACCAGATGGCTATGCAAATAACTTCTTACTAAAACAAGGATTGGCTGCTGAAGCAACAAATAGCAGTATGAAAACTTTAGAAGCTCAAAAGCGTAAAGAAGAAAAAGATGCAGCAGCAGAAGTTGAGAATGCAAAAGAGCTGAAAGAAACATTAGAGAAATTAACTGTAGAAGTAAAGGCGAAATCTGGAGAAGGTGGCCGTTTATTCGGTTCTATTACGAGCAAACAAATCGTAGATGCGATGCAAAAATCACATAAAATTAAACTTGATAAACGTAAATTTGAAATGGATGATGCAATTCGTGCATTAGGCTACACAAATGTAACAGTGAAATTGCATCCGCAAGTAACAGCGACAGTAAAAGTTCATGTTAGTGAACAATAAAAATAAATTAAGCAAGGAGGATTGCGTATGAGTGATGTACTTGCTGATCGTACCCCTCCGCATAATATAGAGGCCGAGCAGGCGGTTTTAGGGGCCATATTAATTGATCAAGATGCGTTAACGTCAGCATCGGAGTTATTGGTACCTGATTCATTCTATCGAACGAAACATCAAAAGATTTTTGAGGTCATGCTTGGGTTATCTGATAAAGGAGAACCGATCGACTTAGTAATAATGACATCAGCGATGGCTGATCAAGGATTACTAGAAGAAGTTGGTGGAGTGTCTTATTTAGCAGAGTTAGCAGAAGTTGTTCCAACAGCTGCTAACGTTGAATATTATGCACGTATCATCGCTGAAAAGGCACTTTTACGTCGTTTAATTCGAACAGCGACTCATATTGTCTCGGATGGATATGAGAGAGAAGATGACGTGGACGGCCTTTTAAATGAGGCCGAGAAAAAAATATTAGAAGTATCCCATCAAACAAATGCAAAAGCATTTCAAAATATTAAAGATGTTCTTGTAGATGCTTATGATAAAATTGAACTTTTGCATAATCAAAAAGGTGAAGTTACTGGGATACCAACTGGATTTACTGAATTAGATAAGATGACGGCAGGTTTCCAGCGAAATGATTTAATCATCGTAGCAGCACGTCCGTCAGTGGGGAAAACTGCATTTTCATTAAATATCGCACAAAACGTAGCGACGAAAACGGATGAAAATGTAGCGATTTTTAGTTTGGAGATGGGCTCCGATCAACTTGTTATGCGTATGCTTTGTGCAGAAGGAAATATCGATGCGCAAAGACTTCGTACCGGGTCATTAACTTCTGATGATTGGGCGAAATTAACAATGGCGATGGGTAGTCTTTCAAATGCCGGTATATATATTGATGATACACCGGGAATTAAGGTAAATGAGATTCGAGCAAAATGTCGTAGACTAAAGCAAGAACAAGGTCTTGGCATGGTTTTAATTGACTACTTACAGCTTATTCAAGGAAGTGGGAAATCAGGTGAGAACCGTCAGCAGGAAGTATCTGAGATTTCTCGTACTTTAAAAGGGATTGCACGTGAATTGCAAGTGCCTGTTATTGCCTTATCACAGTTATCTCGTGGTGTAGAATCTCGTCAGGATAAACGCCCGATGATGTCTGATATTCGTGAATCTGGAAGTATTGAGCAGGATGCTGATATTGTAGCTTTCCTATATCGTGAAGATTACTATGACCGTGAAACGGAAAATAAAAATACGATTGAAATTATCATTGCAAAACAACGTAATGGTCCGGTAGGTTCAGTAGAGCTTGCGTTTGTTAAAGAATTTAATAAATTCGTCAATTTAGAACGACGCTTTGAAGATGGGGCATAAAGGCAGTATAAAAAAGAAACACATTTCTTATAATAAGATGTGTTTCTTTTTTTATGGGATAAAGATAAGGCTTTCATAAGGTGAAAATATAATTCTTACGAACGAAAATGATTTTTAATAAAAAAATGTTCGCTTTTTGGTTGACTTCTTTTTCGGTTTTGGTACAATTATATTGTTTGAATAGATCGTTTGAAAATTGCGGAGGTGCTTTAATAATGTCTTCAGTAGTAGTTGTAGGAACACAATGGGGCGACGAAGGAAAAGGTAAAATCACTGATTTTCTTTCTGAGCATGCGGAAGTAGTTGCAAGATATCAAGGTGGAAATAACGCGGGACATACAATTGTTTTCGGCGGAGTTAAATATAAGTTACACTTAATTCCATCTGGTATTTTCTATAAAGAGAAAATTTGTGTAATTGGAAATGGCTTAGTAGTAGATCCGAAAGCATTACTTGAAGAGTTAAAATACTTACACGACCGTGGTGTAAGTACTGATAATTTACGTGTAAGTAACCGTGCACACGTTATTTTACCTTATCACTTAAAACAAGATGAGTTAGAAGAAGCTAGCAAAGGTGATAACAAAATCGGTACAACGAAAAAAGGTATCGGTCCTGCATACATGGATAAAGCTGCTCGTATTGGTATCCGTATGGCTGATCTTTTAGACCGTGAAGCATTTAAAGAGAAGCTCGAGCGCAATTTAGTAGAGAAAAATCGTTTGTTTGAAAAAATGTACGATACAGAAGGTTTCAGCGTAGAAGAAATCTTTGAAGAGTACTTCGAATATGGACAACAAATCGCACAATATGTATGCGACACATCTGTTGTATTAAATGATGCACTAGATAACAATCACCGTGTATTATTTGAAGGTGCACAAGGTGTTATGCTTGATATTGACCACGGTACGTACCCATTCGTTACATCTTCTAACCCGATTGCGGGTGGTGTAACAGTTGGAACTGGAGTTGGCCCTGCGAAAGTTACTCGCGTTGTAGGTGTATGTAAAGCATATACAAGCCGTGTTGGTGACGGTCCATTCCCTACTGAACTTAATGATGAAATTGGTCATCAAATTCGTGAAGTTGGTCGTGAGTACGGAACAACAACTGGTCGTCCACGCCGCGTAGGTTGGTTCGATAGCGTTGTTGTAAGACATGCACGTCGTGTTAGTGGTTTAACGGATCTATCATTAAATTCTATCGACGTTCTAACAGATATTCCAACTCTTAAAATTTGTGTTGCTTACAAATACAATGGCGAAGTTATTGATGAAGTTCCAGCAAACTTAAACATTTTAGCGAAATGTGAGCCTGTATATGAAGAGCTTCCAGGTTGGACAGAAGATATTACTGGTGTAAAATCATTAGACGAGCTTCCTGAAAATGCACGAAAATACGTAGAACGTGTTTCTGAGTTAACAGGAATTCAATTATCTATGTTCTCAGTTGGACCAGATCGTAACCAAACAAATATTGTTCGTAATGTATACGAAGCTTAATTGATATTTTAAGAAAAAACTCATGTCCGCATGAGTTTTTTCTTATCTTTTATAAAAAAATGAAAAAAAGTGTTGCGAAAAATACAGAATACATGTTATGATACATCTTGTCGTCACGAAAATATGACGTTGGTGAGTATGAGCCATTAGCTCAGTTGGTAGAGCATCTGACTTTTAATCAGAGGGTCGAAGGTTCGAATCCTTCATGGCTCACCATTTTATTTTTCGTGGCCCGTTGGTCAAGTGGTTAAGACACCGCCCTTTCACGGCGGTAACACGGGTTCGAATCCCGTACGGGTCATGTTTTTTTTTTGCTTATTTTTGGTCCCGTGGTGTAGTGGTTAACATGCCTGCCTGTCACGCAGGAGATCGCCGGTTCGACCCCGGTCGGGACCGCCATTTATGTTGGCTCGGTAGCTCAGTCGGTAGAGCAGAGGACTGAAAATCCTCGTGTCGGCGGTTCGATTCCGTCCCGAGCCACTCTCAGGATATTAAGTGGGCCCACTTAATATCCTTTTTATTTATGTAATTTTACAAAACTGAGTAGTTATTTTAAAATAGAACGAGGAGCCTCTAGCAGTTGAAGCTAGAGGTTTTTCTATAGATCGTATAGGATTCCGTGTAAAAGTGGATCATACATGAGTCTATGAGAATAGAGGAGAAAATACTTAAACAAAGGATGCGGTCATATAGGACATACTATGTAAACATCAATATGTTTAGGGATTATTGACCATATTTTTATAAGGAGGAAATAGACGATGATGGGAAAGAAAATTTTAGTAGTTGATGATGAAAAGCCGATTGCAGATATTTTGAAGTTTAACCTAGAAAAAGAAGGTTTTGAAATAGTAATGGCGCATGATGGTGATGAAGCAATTGAAAAGGCTAATGAAGAACAACCAGATATGGTTTTATTAGATATTATGCTACCAGGTAAAGATGGCTTAGAGGTTTGTCGTGAAATACGTAAAAGCTCAGAAATGCCGATTATTATGCTTACAGCAAAGGACTCTGAGATTGATAAAGTATTAGGGCTTGAGCTTGGGGCCGATGATTATGTAACGAAGCCATTTAGTACGAGGGAATTACTTGCTCGCGTGAAGGCGAATTTACGCCGCCATCAACAGGGTGGTGCTGCAGAAAAAGAAGAAAACACAGAAATGGTTATTGGACCAATTGTTATTAATCCAAATGCATATAGTGTAACGAAGCGCGAGGAAAATATCGAGCTTACACATCGTGAATTTGAGTTGCTACATTATTTAGCGAAACATTTAGGACAAGTTATGACACGCGAACATTTATTACAAACAGTTTGGGGTTATGACTATTTTGGAGATGTGCGCACAGTAGACGTAACAGTACGTCGTTTGCGTGAAAAAATTGAAGATAATCCAAGCCATCCTACTTTAATTGTAACTAGACGTGGAGTAGGGTATTACTTGCGTGACCCAGAGCAGGAATAGTATATGAAGAAAGTTGGTTTTTTTCAATCTATTCATTTGAAATTTGTGCTTATATATATGCTATTAATATTAATAGCGATGCAAGTTATTGGGGTGTATTTCGTAAGGGAATTAGAGAAGAGCCTAGTACAAGGTTTTAGGGATTCTTTAACGCAGCAAACAAACTTATTATCATATAACTTGAAACAAGAGTTTAAAAAAAGTTATACAAAAGCAGAAACAGAGTCAACAGATGAAACAATTAAAACTTCTATTCGAAAATTTGCCTCTGATCAAAAGAAAGTTATACACGAGGTAAGTGTATTTGATTCGCATAGAAAGTTACTGGCTATTTCAGATGAGTCAAAGCAGAATAAGGTGAATAGAACATCAACTGATATAGCTGTTCAGCGAGTGTTAGTACAAAAAAAGCCAGAAGTGAAAATTGAGAAGGATGGTAGTACAGGCCATCGTGTTCAAGTTATGCTTACTCCGATTCTAGATGATAATGGCAAGGATGCGCTTGGTGTTATATACATCGTTGCATCTATGGAAGATGTATATAAACAAATGAAGGATATAAATCAAATTTTTGCTACGGGAACAGTAATTGCCTTATTAGTAACAGCCGTACTTGGAATTTTATTGGCTCAAACAATTACAAGACCAATTTCAGATATGCGGAGACAAGCAATTGAAATGGCAAAAGGAAATTATTCGAGAAAAGTAAAAGTGCATAGCCATGATGAAATTGGACAACTTGCATTATCCTTCAATAATTTATCAAAAAAATTACAACAAGCTCGTTCTTCTACAGAAAGTGAAAGGCGTAAATTATCATCTGTTTTATCACATATGACAGATGGAGTAATTGCTACTGACCGAAAAGGGGATATTATTTTACTAAACGACCCTGCGGAAAAGATGTTAAATGTTTCTCGTGAAACAGCGCTCGATCAATCTGTTTTAGAGGTATTAGGGATACAGGAAGAATTTACGCTCGATCATTTATATGAAGAGCCAGATTCTGTTTTATTAGATTTTAGTACGAGAAACGAACCATATATTTTACGTGCTAGTTTCTCTGTTATTCAAAAAGAAACAGGGAAAGCAAATGGTTTAATTGCCGTATTATATGATGTAACTGAGCAGGAGCGTATAGAAAGGGAACGCCGCGAGTTTGTGGCAAACGTTTCTCATGAATTAAGAACGCCATTAACAACAATGCGCAGTTACTTAGAAGCACTTACGGACGGTGCGTGGCAAGATCCGAATATCGCACCGCAATTTTTAACAGTTACACAAGAAGAAACAGAAAGAATGATTAGACTTGTAAATGCGTTGTTACAGCTATCTAAACTTGATAGTACAGAGCACCGTTTAATGAAAGAATGGGTTGACTTTACTGATTTCTTTAATAATATTATTGATCGCTTTGAAATGTCTAAAGAGCAAAATGTAAGTTTCAAACGATCTTTCTCTAAGAAATCTAGATTTATTGATATGGATACTGACAAAATTACTCAAGTGCTGTATAACATTATTTCAAACGCATTAAAGTATTCACCAGAAGGTGGAACAGTAACATATCGCTTACGTGATCGTGGTGATTTATTAGAAATTAGCGTAAGTGACCAAGGAATGGGTATTCCAAAAGAAAACGTTGATAAAATCTTTGAACGTTTTTATCGCGTAGATAAAGCTCGCTCAAGACAAATGGGTGGTACGGGACTTGGATTAGCAATTGCAAAAGAAATGATTGAGGCACATGGTGGCTCTATTTGGGCGAAGAGTGAAGAAGGAAAAGGGACAACTATTTATTTCACGTTACCAATGGCAGCGGATGAAGAGGACGATTGGGAATGAGTATGGAAAACTTTAAAACAATAGTTTTAATTAACCTAGTTGTAATTAGTCTATTTCTTACTTTTAACCTATGGACGTATGTGCCAGATTCTACATCCATGCAAAATGCGAAATTTGTACAAGGGAATGAAGGAACGAATCAAACTAAAATTTCCGATGTTGTCCGTCCTACTTCTATCATCGTGCATAAAGATAAAAATCATTATGGGAGCAGAAGAGAGGCAGATATAGAATCAATCTATAAGCCCTTGGAAGTAGGGGAACTACATGAGTTTAGAGAGATATCAATCACTAAGGGGGATTTCCTTTCCTATGTGCATGGTGAAGGGAAAATTGAACTTGTTTTCCCTACCGATATCCCATTTGATGCAGTTAAATCCATGTTTAACATGAAAGAGAAAAGTACAGATAAGCCTAAACATTTTAATCGTATTCTCCTTGATCCTTCTAGGAGTAAGGATCAAGAAATTAAAATTAACTTTGTTTCTGATGGTGATAACTTTAAAATATATGAGGCAAAATTAAGTGGTGTGTATTTAAAAGATATTGTAAATGCTCAAAATCAATTTATAGTATCAGCAAAGCCCTATTTTGATTATCAAATCAATGATATGAAAAAGTTATTTTTACCAGATGGAGCGACAGAGTTAAACAATATAACATATATTTCATCTAATTTAGCAGTTGATACGTTTAAGAATGCTCTGTTTAGTGATCCTCGTTATTTAAGTCCGATTACTGAGATATCGAAAGAAACATTTACAGATGGTATTAGATCCATGGAAATTGAAAACGATCGTCACATGCTAAATTATAAAAACTCTTCTGTCTTAACTGAGAAAACGATAGATAATTTAATGCTGTTACAAAAAAGCTTTGAATTCGTAAGTGGTCACAGTGGAAGTTTGGATTCATATCGTTTGGACTATATGAATAAAGGAGAGACAGTATTTCGCTTACATGAAGATGGATATTCCGTATTCAATACAGATGGATTAGCTGAATTGAGACAAAAATGGGGATCAGAAGAAGTAATGGAATATGAAAGACCGTTGCTGTCTTTAAATACTAAAGGCATAGAACAGAAGGTTACTCTTCCGTCAGGGCATGTTGTAATAGCATCCCTAGAAAATAATCCAGAGATAAAGAAACAAGTAATTAAGGATATTGGTATTGGATACAAGTTATCACTAGATGGTCAAGTAGTTCGACTACAACCAATTTGGTATGTAAAGCTTGTTGAAGGTGAAACGGGTAAACAGAAAATCTATGAGTGGAGTGAGGGAGGACTAAATGGATTGGGATCGAATTAAAACCATATTTATTGTGACCTTTTTTGTTTTGGACCTCTTTCTCATTTTTCAATTCATTCAAAAGCAAGATAGTAATCAATTGGAGCTTATTGCAGAAACAAAGATAGATCAAGAATTAAAAGCAAACAAAATTACTATAGGGAATATCCCTAAGGAACCGAAAAAAGAGTCATTTATTAGAGCGGAAAATAAAGCCTTTAAAGAAGATGATATACAATCTTTGAAAAATCAAACGGCGCATATACAAAATATGTACAAGATAGAAAGTAAGCTAAAAGAGCCTTTTTTAAATACGAAATCATTATCAAAAGATAAGTATAATGAATTTTTGAAGAACTATGTATTGGATGGACAAAAGTATGAATTTGGAGCGGTGAAAGACTCTAAAATTTATTTCTTCCAAAAATATAAAGATAAGCCTATTTTCTATAATAATCAGGCGATGATTGTTGTGGAATTAAATGAAAAAAATGAACTTGTTTCATATACGCAGACAATGCTAACTGATTTAAAAGAAATGGGCGAAGGTGAAAAAACGAAAGAGCAAGAAATTATTACGGCTCAAACAGCTTTAGAAAATTTATATTTAAAAAATAAAATTCATGGAAATACACATGTTAAAGAAGCGCAAATTGGTTATGCCACTCTTACCGCATCTACTTCTAATAACCAAGTACTTGCTCCAACATGGAATTTAAAAACGGAGCAGAAGCAGGACTTCTTTGTGAATGCAATTGAAGGACAAGTTATGGAATTAGGGGAAAAGGAAAATCAAGTGGTTGATGAACATACTGGAGTGAGAAATAATGGGGTTGCATTTTAGCGTACTTGCAAGTGGAAGTACAGGAAATATGCTATACGTAGGAACCGATGAAAAAAAATTACTAGTCGATGCAGGTTTAAGTGGTAAAGCGACAGAGGCTTTATTTAAACAAGCAGAACTGAATATAAATGATGTATCAGGTATTCTTGTAACACATGAGCATAGTGATCATATTAAAGGGTTAGGTGTATTGGCGCGAAAATATGATTTACCCATTTATGCGAATGAGAAAACATGGAATGCAATGGAACATTTAATAGGAAATATCCCAACTGAGCAAAAATTCATTTTCTCAGTTGGGGATGTGAAAACATTTGGTGATATTGAAGTCGAATCATTTGGAGTTTCTCATGATGCGGCAGAACCGATGTTTTATGCTTTCCATAATAATAATAGGAAATTAGCGCTTATTACAGATACGGGATACGTAAGCGACCGTATGAAGGGCGTTATTAAGGGAGCTAATGCTTTCGTATTTGAAAGTAATCATGATGTGGAAATGCTTCGTATGGGACGTTACCCATGGAGCATTAAACGACGTATTTTAAGCGACGTTGGACATGTTTGTAATGAGGATGCTGCATTAGCAATGGCAGATGTAATTACAGATGAGACAAAGCATATTTATTTAGCCCATTTAAGCTTAGATAATAACATGAAAGAACTAGCCCGTATGTCAGTATCACAAGTACTAGAGGAAAAAGGATTTGGAGTGGGTGAATCCTTTGAAATTCACGATACAGATCCAAAAATGCCTACAAAAATTCAATACGTATAATTCTTCATTTTAGTAAACAATAAAGATGAATATAGTTGTTTTCAGGAAGATGGGTGAACAAATATGTCCTTTATTGATGAAGAAAATTATCGTATGAAACGTGCAGGAAAAAAGAAGCATAAAGGTATAGTTCTTTCTAGTATAGCGGGAACAATTGTAGGGGCTTCTTTATTTGCGTTTGGAGCCCCTTTATTTTCAAATTCTGCTGATACGCTTCCGCAAGCTGAAGCAAGTGGAAGTAATATGATGGCCGAAGCTCAAGGAATTAAACAGATTAGCTTTGTAGATGCTGTTGATCGTGCATCTGAAGCTGTTGTGGGTGTTATTAACATTCAACGAGATAACTTTTCAGAGGCAGATTCAGAGGCTGGTACAGGATCAGGAGTAATTTATAAAAAGACAGATGGTCAAGCTTATATTGTAACGAATAATCATGTTGTAGCTGGAGCGAATCGTATTGAAGTAAGTCTAAGTGACGGTAAGAAAGTTCCTGGAAAAGTATTAGGAACCGATGTAGTCACAGATTTAGCTGTATTAGAAATAGATGCAAAGCATGTGAAAAAAATAATTGAAATTGGCGATTCTAATACTGTTCGCAGAGGAGAGCCAGTCATTGCGATTGGAAATCCACTTGGACTGCAATTTTCGGGAACTGTTACGCAGGGTATTATTTCAGCTAATGAACGTATTGTCCCCGTAGACTTAGATCAAGATGGACATTATGATTGGCAAGTAGAAGTGTTACAAACAGATGCGGCGATTAATCCGGGGAATAGTGGCGGTGCGCTTGTAAATGCAGCAGGACAATTAATTGGTATTAATTCAATGAAAATTGCTGCAAAAGAAGTAGAAGGAATCGGACTTGCTATTCCGGTGACTAGGGCTGTTCCAATTATGAATGAGCTTGAGAAGTATGGGAAAGTAAGAAGACCGTATGTTGGGATTGAACTTAGGTCATTAAATGAAATTCCAAACTATTATTGGTCAAAAACATTACATTTGCCAGGTACTGTAACAGAAGGAGTTTGTATTTTGGATGTGAAAAGTCCTTCGCCAGGCGCGGATGCTGGTTTAAGAGAACATGATGTTATTGTGGCAGTAGATGGAAAACCGATTCGTGATATTATTGGATTCCGCACGGCCTTATATGATAAGGAAATTAATGATAAAATGACTCTTACGTTTTATCGTGGTACAAAAAGAGTAACAACAACAGTGAAATTAGGCATTCAAAAGTATTAAAAACAGGAGGGCCTACCTCCTGTTTTCTATTGTAGAAAAGTGAGGTGAAGAAAATGAATTTACCTTGTTGTTTAGAACATGTTGAATTAGCATTAGATATTATTGTGGATGAGTGTGAAGTTGCGCCAGTTATCAACAATGTGGATAACTCAGAAAAAGAGAAAAAAACATGTGAATTTTGTCAAAATGAGGCGACATATGTTGTATCGAACACAGATTCCCACACAATATGTGGGTAGTATTTGTGGATATGTGGATAAGTTTTGTGGATAACATGTTTGTAAGGTGGAGGATACGTGTGAATATCTCGATTATTTCAATTGGGAAATTAAAAGAAAAATATTTAAAACAAGGTATAGCAGAATACTTAAAACGATTATCAGCATATGCAAAAGTAGAAGTAATTGAATTGCCGGATGAAAAGGCTCCAGAAAATTTAAGTGAAGCAGAAATGTTAATTGTAAAGGAAAAAGAAGGTATACGTATATTGGATAAAATTTCTGATGACACGCATGTGATTGCTTTAGCTATAGAAGGAAAGCAAAAGTCATCAGAAGAATTTGCGGTAAGTCTAGATCGCCTTGCTACATACGGAAAGAGTAAAGTGGCATTTGTAATTGGTGGATCACTTGGACTAAGTTCAGAAGTGATGAAGCGTTCAAACGAATCACTTTCTTTTTCAAAGATGACATTACCACACCAATTGATGCGATTAGTGTTGCTTGAGCAAGTGTATAGAGCGTTTCGGATTAATCGTGGGGAACCTTACCATAAGTAAGGTATTCTATGTAAAACAAAGGTAAGACGCTGATATTATCATATTTATTTTATTATGCCTATAACTGGAGGCTATGTGAATGGTAAGTGATCAGACGAGATATTCTAGGCTCGCGAATATAACAAAAATAATAAATACAAAATTAGAACTACGTGAAGTATTACAGCGTGTGACAATGGCGATATCAGAGGAGATTGTTAGGTGCGATGCTGTTGGAATTTATTTACCCCAGGAAGATGGAACATTTAGAGGATTTGCAGGAAAACCAGAGACCATAAATGGCGTAACGCTCGATACTCAGGTAATTGATCCTGAAGTAGATTTATTGGCAAAAGAAGTTATTGAAACGAAAAAAACCATCTATATTCCTGATACCTCAAAGGATCATCGACCAGATCCGAGACCAGTTGATGCGTTTAAAATTAAGTCCTTATTAGCTCTGCCTATCTCATTTAGGCAAGAGTTATTTGGTCTGGTTTTTTTATTTGATTATGGGATTCCGATGAACTTAACAGATTCAGAAATTCAAAGTGTTGAAGCTTATGTAAATATGGCCGCGGTCGCAATTCAAAACGCAAATAATTTAACACAAAAGGAAAACCTTATTGCTGAGAAGCAGCTGTTACTAAATGTTACCCGTGATTTATCAATGTGTTCCTCGATACAGGAGAGTTTTGATAAATGCTTTTTTTACTTAGAACAGATTTTAGAAAGTAAAAATATGACTGCCCATCTTCTAGATCCGCTAGATAAAACAACGATTAAAACAACGAAATTAAGTAAGGGCTGTGATTGGACAGAAGCGGATTGGACAGAGAAAAGCTATGAAGCCAAGATCCAAGAGGTTATTCAAACAAAAAATATAGATAGTAAGGATTTATTGATGATTCCATTGGTTTCAATGGGAGAAGTATTAGGGGTAATCGTCGTTGGCAAAGAAGGAAAAGCTCACAATTATGATAATTCTCAAATTCAACTAGCAAAATCTATCGTTGATGCCACAGCCCCTACGTTTTCAAATTTGTTATATATGGATAAATTAGAAAGTATAGTGGAAGAGCGAACGGGAGAGCTAGCTGCTGCTAATGAAAAAGTTACAAGTGTGATTGAATGTATTACGGATGGATTCTTTACTTTAAATAATAAATGGGAATTTACGTACGTAAATAAGCACCAATATTTTCCGCAAAGAAAAACAGCAAAAGATGTATTAGGAAAGAATATATGGGATGTTTTCCCGAGTGACATCGACACAGTTATGTATAAGGAATTTCATCGTGCAATGTCAGAGCGAACTACAGTTCATTTCGAATTTCTTTCTACTGCAGATGAATATTGGCACGAAGTTATTGCATACCCGTATGATGATGGTATTTGCTGTATTTTTAAAAACATAACGGAAAAAAAGAAATATGAACAGGAATTGAAAAGGTTATCTAACATTGATTTAATAGGGCAAATGGCAGCAGGTATCAGCCATGAAATTAGAAATCCAATGACAACGGTACTAGGATTTTTGCAGTTATTAAAAGAAGAGAATACCTATGAGAAACATAATAAGTACTTTCATTTAATGATTGAAGAACTTAACCGTGCCAATTCTATTATTACTGAATTTCTCTCAATGGGGAATACAAGGAAATTGGATTTGCAGATGTTAGATTTAAATTCAATTATCCGCGATATTATTCCTTTAATAAAGGTTGATACGCACAATCAAAATAAGTATATTCAAGTCGATACAAATGACATTCCGGAATTACTTTTAAATCGTAATGAGATACGGCAATTATTAATGAATCTATATCGTAATGGCTTAGAAGCGATGAATACAGGGAAAGTTCTAACCATTAGCACCTACAAGGAAGGTCAAAATTGTGTGGTGCTTGCAGTGCGCGATCAAGGAAAAGGTATTAGGCCTGAAGTATTAGAGAAACTGGGTACGCCATTTTACACGACTAAAGATAATGGAACTGGATTGGGGTTAGGTGTATGTTATGCCATTGCTGCCCGCCATAATGCAAAAATAGAAATTAAAACAGGATCAGAAGGCACTACATTTTTTGTTAAATTTAATTATAAAGATAATAAAAAATAACCTTATTTAGGTTAGTTATGATGAACCGTATCATAAATAAATTTATTCTTTGCATATAAAAAGGATAAAAAGACCATTGGACAAAAATTACCGATGGTCTTTTAAATATTATTAGATGGTATGTAGATTTCCTAAAATAAGTATGTTTCTATTTCCATAAAAATATGCTGTAATATGAAGAGGAAAAAGTATAAGTAGTTAGAGAAGTGAGGAATTAAAGGTGAAGAAGTTTAAGAAGTTTTACTTGGAGATTACGAGTGTGTGTAATCTTGCGTGTAGCTTTTGTCCGCCGACGGAAAGGCAGAAGCAATTCATTTCTGTAGAGGATTTTGCTAAAAGATTAGACCAAATTAAACCTCACACAGACTACATTTATTTGCACGTAAAGGGTGAGCCATTGCTCCATCCGAAAATAGATCAACTATTAGACTTAAGTCATGAAAAAGGGTTTAAAGTTAATATTACAACGAACGGAACGTTAATTAATAAGAGAAGGCATAGACTGTTAAATAAGCCCGCGTTAAGACAAATGAATTTTTCACTGCATAGTTTTGATGGGCACCCAGGTTCGCAAGATAAAGAAGGCTATGTAAGGAGTATACTTTCCTTCATTAGGGAAGCGACAAGTCAATCAGATTTAATTGTATCGTTAAGGTTATGGAATTTAACTCAGGATAATAAAACAAATGCTGAAATCCAGAAAAATAGAGAGTTATTATCCATAATTGAAAATGAATTTGATCTATCTTATCAGATTGAAGAGAAGCTTACACCAGGAAAAGGTATAAAAATTGCAGAACGTGTCTTTATTAATCAAGACTATGAATTCCAGTGGCCAGCATTACATGAAGAAGAGGATGATGGGAAAGGATTCTGTCATGGACTTCGTAATCAGGCAGGGATTTTAGCCAATGGGACGGTTATTCCTTGTTGTTTAGATGGTGAAGGGATTATTAACCTTGGAAATATTAATAATGATTCATTTTCTAACATTATAGAAGGTGAAAGAGCAACAAACATTGTCGATGGATTTTCAAAAAGAGTTGCGGTTGAAGAACTTTGTAGGAAATGTGGATACCGCAAAAGGTTTGGGAAGTAAATATAAAATAAGCCCTCATAAAGCGAGGGCTTATTTTTTTATTCTTGATAAGAATGCTCTAATTCATCAATTAATGAACCAACGTAAGAAACAGCTTTACGGATTGCATCTGGTTTTAACATATCTATTCCGGCATGTTTCATTAGTTCAAGTGGTTTCATTGTACCACCAGCGCGAAGCACATCTAACCAGCGATCAATAGCAGGTTGTCCTTCTTCTTTAATCATTTGAGCTACTGCAGTAGATGCAGTGAGGCCTGCGGAATATGTGTAAGAATATAGCCCCATATAATAATGAGGCTGACGCATCCAAGTTAAGCCCGCACCTTCATCGATTTCCACAGAATCTCCCCAGAATGTCGAAAGGACATTTGTTTTAATTTCAGTTAAAGTTGTAGCTGTAAGGGCCTGTCCTTCTTCTGCTAGAGCATATACTCTACGTTGATATTCACCCTCAAGTAAATGAGTAACAAAGTTGTGATAATATGTGCCGAGTAGTTGTAGAATGACCCATCTGCGCATTCTCTTATCGTCGGTAGTCGCTAGTAAATGCTGAGCTAATAGTAATTCATTCATAGTTGATGGTGCTTCAACAAAGTACATAGATGGACGTACGTTCATGATACGTTGATTTTTATTTGCTAAATAGAAATGACCAGCATGTCCAAATTCATGTGCTAATGTGAAGCATCCACGCATCGTATTTTGCCATGTAATTAAAATATAGGGATGAGAGCCGTATGGACTTGAGCAAAATGCCCCTGTTGATTTGCCTACGTTATCTGCAAGATCTACCCATCTTTCTTTGAATCCTTTTTCGATTATGGAACTATATTCATCGCCTAATACTTTTAAAGAATCTTGAATGAGCGTGCCTGCTTCTTCATAAGTAATCGCCGGATTAAATTCGGGATCTAAAGGTGCATGTAAGTCACAGAAAAGCATTTGATCGAGTCCTAATACTTTCTTTTTTAAATCTGCAAAACGGCGCATATGAGGTGCTAATTCTTTATAAATAATATCAAGTTGGTTGTTATACATTTCAAGTGGAACCTTTTGTGGTTCTAATAGCATATGGGTAACGGATTCATATTTACGTAAACGAGAAAGTGTTACTTGTTTTTTTACTTCGGTAGCATATGTAGTCGCAACTGTATTTTTATAGCGCTTCAAAGTGGAAACAAATGATGAGTATGCTTTTCTACGTATGTATGCGCTTGGAGAAAATTCATATTTGCTTTCAAATAATGCGAAAGAAACAGGGAGTTCGTTTCCTTGTTCGTCTTGTATAGAAGTGAAATCCATATCTGCCAATTTAGTCATGCCGTAAATTTTGTATGGAGAACTATGAACTTCGCCAAGTGCAGCAAGTGCTTCTTCTGTTTCAGGAGAGAGTGTGTGCTGCCTTTTTTGGAGTATTTCTAGTAACGACTTACGGAAAGGTTCGAGTTTTGTTTCTTCAGTTAAATATTTTTCAATTGTTCCTTCGTCGAATGAGAGGATTTCATTATGAATAAAGGATAGTGCAGTATGTACTTTCGTCCATAAAGCAGAAATTTTGGAAGAGTTCGCTTGAATGATTGGATTTGTACGATCAGTAGATTCTTTTAAATTTGCATATGAGTACAGTTTTGTTAACTTCATTAAAAGCTCTTCTTCTAAAAGTAGACAATTTAATAAAGTTGTGGAGTTAGTATGTAACCGTCCTTTAAATGCATCAAGTTTCTGTATATTATTTTCTAATACGTTTAATGCGGTATGCCACTCATCATCAGACTTATACAAATCAGACAAATCCCATTTTAGTTCGTTAGGTACTTCCGCACGAACAAGACGATTCTCAATTATAGTTTTCATGTCTTACATCCCCCTTATTAAAAGCATCTAAAAATATGATACTAGAAAATTCAGTAAAATAAAAATATTTTACATTTATATATATGAAAAAGAAGGAGAAGCATAGAAATGCTTCTCCTTCTTTTTAAATTTAAGAATTAATATACTTTGTCACCATTGAAAATCGAGTTTTTCACGACAACATAATCTACAGTACGAATAGCATCTAGTTTTGTTCCACCAGCGTAAGAGATAGAAGATTGAAGATCTTGTTCCATTTCGATTAACGTATCTTCTAAAGAACCTTTATGCTCAACGAACATTTTCTTACCTTCAACGTTTTTCTTCTCACCCTTTTGGAATTCAGAAGCAGAACCGAAGTATTCTTTATAAAGTTTGCCATCTCTTTCGATAGTTTCCCCTGGAGACTCTTCGTGACCAGCGAATAGAGAACCGATCATTACCATAGTTGCCCCAAATCGAATAGATTTAGCTACGTCGCCGTGTGTACGAATACCACCATCAGCGATAATTGGCTTACTTGCAGCTTTTGCACACCAGCGAAGTGCAGCTAGCTGCCAACCACCAGTTCCGAAGCCTGTTTTAATTTTAGTAATACAAACTTTACCAGGTCCAATACCAACTTTTGTTGCATCAGCACCAGCATTTTCTAATTCTCTTACCGCTTCTGGAGTTCCAACGTTTCCAGCGATAACGAAGCTCTCTGGTAAATGTTTTTTAATATGTTGAATCATGTTGATCACAGCATTAGAATGACCGTGTGCGATATCAATCGTGATATATTCAGGTGTAAGTTGCTCAGCAGCTAATTGTTGTACGAATTCATATTCGTCCTCTTTTACACCAACGCTGATAGAAGCGATTAATCCACGTGATTGCATATCTCTAATGAATGAGATTCGTTTCTCTGGTTGGAAACGATGCATGATATAGAAGTAATTGTTTTCAGCTAAATAAGTTGCGATTCTTTCATCAATAATCGTTTGCATATTTGCAGGCACGACAGGTAATTTAAATTTATGTTTTCCTAAAGTGACAGTTGTATCACATTCAGAGCGGCTATTTACAATACATTTTGCAGGAATTAATTGAATATCTTCATAGTCAAATACGTTTTCCATCATTTACACCCCTAAAATACGAATATTTTATTTTTATTAATCAAAAATGTTCGTCCATAGGATAATTTACATTATTTTTATTAAGAAGTCAAAGGATTTCTTAACATTTTTTGAAAAAGTAGATTTTATATCTGAAAAAAAACGTTAAAAACGAATTTAAAACGTTTTTTCAATTGTATTGTTCGTTTATGGAAAAGGTTGAAAAATTGAGATAATTACACAAGGTTGTATGTATTCTTTTTATTTTTTGGTAGGGCGAGGGTACTATGAAAGGGTTGATGCTAACAATACGAGCAAAAGATGTTATCAATTAGTTGAACAATATATGAAATGATAAGGTTTATTTCTATATAAAAAGATGAATCTGGCATGATCCACCTTTTTATGTGAGGTTTCAAGTATAATAAGTAGGGTGATAGTAACGTATACAAAAGATAAAAAAGAAAATAATACAGAATAAAATGAGGTTAATATATGAGTAAAAAAAGTTTTTCTGATTATAAATTAAGTAAGGAAATTGTAAGGGCACTTACTGGGTTAGGATATGATCATCCAACAGAAGTACAAGGTGAGGTTATTCCAGTCGCATTACAAAAGAAGGATCTTGTTGTGAAGTCCCAGACTGGAAGTGGAAAAACAGCTTCATTTGGTATTCCACTTTGTGAAATGGTGGAGTGGGAAGAGAATAAACCACAAGCATTAGTTTTAACACCAACGAGAGAGCTTGCGGTACAGGTAAAAGAAGATATTACGAATATAGGTCGATTCAAAAGGATTAAGGCTGCGGCAGTTTATGGGAAATCTCCATTTGCACGTCAAAAATTAGAATTAAAGCAAAAGACACATATTGTAGTTGGGACTCCTGGTCGTGTGTTGGATCATATTGAAAAGGGTACCCTTTCTTTAGAGTGTTTGAAGTATTTAGTTATTGATGAAGCAGATGAGATGCTAAATATGGGCTTTATCGATCAAGTAGAGGCAATTATTGATGAATTACCTACAAAAAGAATGACAATGTTATTTTCAGCAACACTTCCAGAAGATGTTGAAAAATTATCTCGTACATACATGAATTCACCAATTCATATTGAAATTAAAGCGGCCGGGATTACAACGGATAAAATTGAACATACTCTTTTTGAGGTGATAGAAGACGAGAAGCTTTCACTACTTAAAGATGTAACAACGATTGAGAATCCTGATAGTTGTATTATTTTCTGTCGTACACAAGAAAATGTAGATCATGTATATAGACAGTTAAAACGAGCTAACTATCCTTGCGACAAAATACATGGTGGTATGGTACAAGAAGATCGTTTTGAAGTCATGGATGATTTTAGAAAAGGGAAATTCCGTTATTTAGTAGCAACAGACGTGGCTGCGAGAGGAATCGATATTGATAATATTACACATGTTATTAATTATGATATTCCACTTGAAAAAGAAAGCTATGTACATCGTACTGGAAGAACGGGACGAGCTGGAAATAGTGGAAAAGCTATTACATTTATAACACCATATGAAAATAGATTTTTAGAAGAGATTGAGGATTATATTGGTTTTGAAATTCCAAAGGCAATTGGACCTTCAAAAGAAGAAGTTATGAAAGAGAAAGCTGCATTTGAAGAAAAGATACATGCTAAACCAATTATAAAGAAAGATAAAAATGCGGACATAAACAAAGGCATTATGAAGCTGTACTTTAATGGCGGGAAGAAAAAGAAAATTAGAGCGGTAGATTTCGTCGGTACAATTGCTAAAATTAAAGGTGTTACAGCAGAAGATATAGGCATTATTACGATACAAGATAACGTTTCTTACGTTGAAATATTAAATGGAAAAGGACCACTTGTCTTGAAAGTCATGAAGACTACAACGATTAAAGGGAAACAATTAAAAGTTCATGAGGCAATTAAGTAAATAAAAAACTATCCACTTTATGAAGTGAACCCTGAAAACGGGACACCTATCAAAACACCTAAACCACTTGTTCCC
>NZ_JBMDKC010000043.1:0-45895 GCF_057809515.1 Bacillus sp. FG16 | reverse complement strand
TTTTTCTTCTTCCGTTACTTCTTCTGTTCCTTCTCTTTTCTGCTTCGCTAACGCTTTTGCTTTTGCTTTTGCTTTTGCTTTTGCTTTTGCTTTTGCTGCCGCTGCTGCCTTCGCCTTCGCTTTTTCTTCTTCCGTTACTTCTTCTGTTCCTTCTCTTTTCTGCTTCGCTAACGCTGCCGCTGCTGCACGTCGTTTTGCTTCTTCTATAGTAATATCATCATTTTTTGGTAGCGCTTTCTCTTTTTCTTGATCTTCTGCCTCAAGCTCACTTATTTCCGCCTCGTGTTTCGCTACAAGGCGTTTTCTCGCTTCTTCTTTTGCACGCCTAGCTGCTTCTTTTTTCAGATCCTCTAAATCTTTGTTTGGATTACTCATTTATTCGTCACCTGCTTCCCGGTCTTTGCTTCGTAACGAATTTTTTCTTTTAATTTATTAATTCCATAAATTAAAGCAGCCGGATTTGGGGGACAACCAGGAATATACACATCAACTGGTACGATTTGGTCTACACCTTTCACAACAGCATATGAATTTACATACGGACCACCTGCTGTCGCACAAGATCCCATCGCAATAACCCATTTCGGTTCAGGCATTTGATCATATAAACGCCGAACAATAGGAGCCATCTTCTTCGTTACTGTTCCCGATACAATCATGACGTCCGATTGCCTTGGTGAAGTCCGAAAAAATGACCCAAATCGATCTAAATCATAATGCGATGAGCCTACTCCCATCATTTCAATTGCACAGCATGCCAGTCCGAATGTCATCGGCCATAAAGAATTGCTCCTCGCCCATCCTTTCAACTGTTCCAATGTAGAAAAAAAGATATTTCGTTCTAATTCTGCTCGCTCATTTGGATGTAATTCCTCAAAATTTATAACCATTGTAACACCCTCTTTTTCCAAGCATACGCTAATCCAACTAGCAACATTACAACAAAGATGAGCATTTCGATTAATGCAAATAAACCTAGCTTGTCATACGCAACAGCCCAAGGATATAAAAATAAAGTTTCTACATCAAAGATCACAAACAATAAAGCGAAAATATAATAACGAGCATGAAACCGAATATTTGCATCATGAAAAGGCTCAATTCCACTCTCATACGTCGTCGCCTTTGCTGCACTTGGTTTATTTGGGCGCAGCATCCTTCCTAATGTAAGAGCCACTACCGGCAGCAATATACCTAATAGCAAGAAAATCAAAACGATCATATAACTATTTTCATATACACTTGCCATTGTGAAACCCTCCCCCCTAAATTAAGAACAAGTTCACATAGTAAACAATATGTCCTAGTTGCAGTAATTATTATTTTTAAATTTTTCTAAATAATGCAACTATTCTAATCATTATAGCAAACTTCAAATTCCTATGTCGATATGTTGGGAGACAGAAACAAGAATTATTAAAATCTATTTTTACAACTCGCTATAACTGTGCAAAATAAATATAAAACTTATATATGCTTTTCAAGAAACCGTAGGTGATATAAATGAAAAAACAAACACATGTAAGTATTCTTATAAGCATTGTATTGCTGTCTATAACGATTCACTACGTAGCGATGCCTTTTCTATATGAATACTCATTTCCTTTTCAGCTATTAATCGGAATGAGTACCCTATTAATTGATATTATCGCTTGTAGTTATATACTTTACTTTTCAAACATGAAAGAAGGGCTACCTCGTTTATTTTGGATCATATTATCTGTTGGAGCTCTCTCTTATTTTATCGGTGATATAGTCGTTGCCTATCAGCGTTTAATTGTAAAGGACTTCTATACATTCGTTGATCCGTCTGATTTTTTTTACTTACTTTTTTTAGTTAGTTTTGCATTTGCCTTTCTATACGAAATCATTTATAACCGAGATTTATTAGAAAAACTTTTTATGCTATGTGATATTTGTATTATCGTTACAGCCCAATTTACTTTAAGTTACTACTTACTTATTGAACGAACCATTCACATCTTTACAACATCCTATATCGACATATTTGTTCAACTTACCTATCCAATGGCTGATTTACTCTTTCTCTTAATAGGAATCAATCTTTTATTCAAACCACTATCCTTATTACCTAAAAAGGTCGGTGCACTTCTTGGCAGTGCTTTAATTTTATATGCTACTACAGATGCAATTTATGCTTATATAAAATACTTCACACCAGAGTATTCTATGTTTACAGTTACCCCTTTCTATCAAGTAACCTTAGTGCTAGTAGCAATCGCCTGTATTCTCCATACAAAAGAGCCTGAAAAACAAGAACAAGTACTACTAACGCCTAAAATTGGTGAATCAATCCGATTATCATTACCGTATATTTCGGTAGTAATGCTTATTGTTTTTATATTAGTTGAATACGTTTTTGCACCTATTATAGTAATCGGACTTATAATAACTTTCTCTTTCGTTCTCATACGTCATAGTTTAGTTCGAAAACAAAATAAAATATTATTGCTAGCTCAAATGCAATTCAACTCAGAACTCGAGAAACAAATTAAACTACGTACAGAAGATTTAGTAGAACAGAAAAATGAACTCTATCATAATCAACAAATGTTTAAATCTTTATACGAGCATCATCCAGATCCAATCTTTACATTAGATTTGTACGGTAATTTTCTCAAAGTAAATAACGCTGGTACTACTTTACTTGGTTATCAAACGAATGAATTATTAAACCAGCCTTACTATTCACTCATATACGAAGAAGATTTAGAAGAAATGATTAACGCCTTTCATCGTGTAAAAAAGGGATATTCTATCTCTTTAGAAATAAGGGCGTACCATAAAAACAGAGATATTTACTACTTGCACGTTACCGCCGTACCGATCTTTTTAAAGGAGAAAATTTCTGGGGTTTATTTAATGATTAAAGATATTACGGAAAGCAAACAACAACAAGAACAAATTAATTTCCTAGCATACCATGATACTTTAACAGAGCTTGCAAATCGTCGTGCATTTCATCAACATTTAGAACAGGCAATTGCACGAGCAAAAATATCGAAAAAGCCTTTCGCTGTTATGTTTCTCGACCTAGACCGTTTTAAAGTTATTAATGATACCCTCGGTCATCGAGTAGGAGACCTATTGCTTATCGCAGTAGCAAAAAGGCTCGAAAGAATATCAACATCAAATATGAAACTCGCGCGGCTAGCTGGAGATGAGTTCACAATCCTTATCGAGAATTACAAAAAAAAGCCAGATGTCCAAAAAATAGCTGATATGATTGTAGCGGCCATGAATGAGCCATTTGAAATCGAAAATCAACATTTACAAATCTCACCGAGTATCGGAATTGCAATATATCCTGAAGCAGGTGAAGATCCACTATCCATTTTGCAGCATGCTGATATGGCCATGTACGAAGCAAAGAATAAAGGGAAAAACGGTAGCTCTCTTTACACGAAAGAACTATATAAAAAAATAGAACGAAAAGCTCGAATTGAAAAAGATTTACCAATCGCTTTAGTAAACAAAGAATTTTATCTCGTCTATCAACCACAAATTGATACGACAACAAATAAAATTATCGGTGCTGAAGCTTTAATACGTTGGAAACACCCGCTATTAGGTGACATTTCACCATGTGAGTTTATTCCAATTGTAGAAGAGACGCCACAAGTAGTCCCACTTGGACATTGGGTATTACAAGAAGCTTGTCTCCAATTAAAAATATGGCATACTTTTGGATACCAAAATTTAAAAATAAGTGTTAATTTATCCGCAAAAGAGTTCCGACAAGATCAATTAATCGAAAACATTTCACAAATATTAAACGACGTGCAAGTCGATCCAAAATATGTAACCCTTGAATTAACAGAAAGAATTGCAATGATTGACGAGAAAGAAACGTTATTAAGACTGAAGCAATTAAAAGAATACGGTATCCAAACTTCCATTGACGACTTCGGTACTGGGTATTCTTCTCTTGCTTATTTATCAATTTTTCCAATCGACACATTAAAAGTACCGAGAGAATTCACACAATTAGCCGATCATCGTCCTGAAGAACGAGCCATCGTTTCTACAATCCTTTCCCTCGCAAATACTTTAAATCTTTCAGTCGTTGCCGAAGGGATTGAAACCGAAAAACAACTTAAATTTCTGCAAAAACATAACTGTAAATATATGCAAGGTTACTATTTCAGTAAACCACTTACTAGTAATCAATTTATAAAGTTTCTACAAAAAAACCCCAGTATGAACAAATAATTCATACTGGGGGTTTTATAGCGCTAAATATTTTTCTCATAATATTCTTCTGCGATTTCTTCGTAAAAAGCTGCAGATGTCGTATAGAAATATGGAATTAACCATAAGAATCCAATCCCTAACGTAATACAACTTAATATAAACCAACCGATAAAACTTAAACATAAAATGAAATACTCCATCTTATGTCCATCCATCATACGACGACTTTCTGTAATAGCTTGGTTCAGTGAATACTCAGGATGATCGTTTATAATAAAGTATGTCATCGCATAAGAAAATGATTTAATAATACCTGGAATAATGAACAATAACGTCCATAAGAAAAGATAAAGATTTACTAATAAATATAATAAAAATGATTTTAGAAATCTCTTTCCCTCTGAAAACCAAATGAATACATTACCGATACTAGCTTGATTTTCACGAAGGATATTTAAACCAAGGTAATATCCACCTAAAGTTAACGGTCCAGTAACAAAAAATGTAAGAATATTCATTGAAATTGAACCATTTGTTTTTTGCCAACCAAAAATTAAAGAAAATCCCCAATCAACACTAAAATCAAAAGCTGTGATAAGAATTGAAATGAGCAGTGTAGCTCCAACAGCTAATCCCCATTTCCCTTCTAATGAATCTAGTGCTTCTCCTTTTAAATCACTAATCATGCGTAGCCTCGCCTCCTATACACAATAATTCTATTAGTATAGCATGTTCCTATTGAAATTCACCTTTTGAAATGTAGCGATAAAAGTGTGCTGTCGTTGTACTCATATACGGACTAAGCCAAAGAAATCCTATTCCAAAAGTAAGAAGCGCTAAAACAGCCCATCCTATGAAGCTCAGCCATAAAAGAAACAAATCTAACTTATGACCCTTCATAAGATTCTTACTTTCCTTCATCGCCTGCGAAACACTATATTCTGGATTTTCAATCATCACATAGTACGTCAGTGCATAAGAAAAATACATCACAATCATACCAACAATTGAAATTGCTAATAGTACGAAGAAAGCAATTGTAAACGACAAATTTCCTTCTTCACCTAAGAATATGAATAAACCTGTTAACAACATCGGAATCCATGTACCTGTATATAATAAAATCGCAAGCATTGCCCACATTGTTTTCATCATTCTTTTAAAACCACGGAATCCTTCAAACAAGTAATCTACTTTAGCATCTTCTCGTTTACTAATTTGTAGAAACACATTCGTGTAACCGTATGAGGTAATACCATAAGATGCATTACTCAAAATAATCATTATGCAATAGAAAATCCCAAATGTAATAGCTGCTCCAATTGACATCGTTTCCGCCTCAACTGACCCAGCTAAGCTAACAACTAAGAAAAATATAATAATTCCTGGAATTAAAAGTATAAGCATTGCAGCCATCGAAACGACATAGCTTAAAATAAAATATAAAATCGTTGATCCAACACCTAGTCCCCATTTTCCCTTTAAAGAGTACAATGCTTCTCGTTTCATTTCACCGATCATTGATTCATCCCCTTCATAAAATATAAATTGTTGTACACTTCTACTTATACAAGCATCAATATAATTATACCAGTTTTGTAAAATTATCCATAAAATACACAAAAAAATCCGTAAAGGCAAGGCCCTTACGGATTTTTTTACTTCATATCAGAAACATTTAAACGGTTCACAGCACGTTGTAATGCCATTTCTGCACGTTTAAAGTCAACATGTGCTTGTTTATCTTGCATACGTTGCTCAGCGCGACGCTTCGCTTCATTTGCACGATGGATATCGATATGGTTTGCTTCTTCAGCAGATGATGATAATACAGTTACTTTATCTGGACGAACTTCGATAAAGCCACCACTTACTGCTACATAATCAGTGTGTCCACCATTTTTCAGACGAACTGCACTAATTTTTAATGGTGCAACAGTTGGAATGTGACCTGGTAAGATCCCCATTTCCCCACTCTCTGCTTTTACACTTACCATTTCTACTTCTTTTTCGTAAACCGGTCCATCAGGAGTTACAATACTGACTGGAAATGTCTTCATACTTCGTCCCTCCTAAGGCCTTACGCCATCATTTTCTTCGCGTTTTCAATAACTTCTTCAATGCTACCAACAAGGCGGAATGCATCTTCTGGAAGGTCATCATATTTTCCTTCTAGAATTTCTTTGAAACCACTAACTGTATTTTTTACAGGTACGTAAGAACCTTTTTGACCTGTAAACTGCTCAGCTACGTGGAAGTTTTGAGATAAGAAGAATTGAATACGACGAGCACGATGTACAACTAACTTATCTTCTTCAGATAACTCATCCATACCTAAGATAGCGATGATATCTTGAAGCTCTTTATAACGTTGTAAAGTTTGCTGTACTTGACGAGCTACTTCATAATGTTCTTCTCCTACGATTTCTGGAGAAAGTGCACGAGATGTAGATGCTAATGGATCTACGGCTGGGTAAATACCCATTTGCGTTAAACGACGCTCTAAGTTTGTTGTTGCATCTAAGTGAGCGAACGTTGTAGCTGGTGCTGGGTCAGTATAGTCATCGGCTGGTACATATACCGCTTGGATAGACGTGATAGACCCTTTATTTGTAGATGTAATACGCTCTTGTAATTGACCCATTTCTGTTGCAAGTGTTGGTTGGTAACCTACCGCAGATGGCATACGACCAAGAAGGGCAGATACTTCAGAACCCGCTTGCGTGAAACGGAAGATGTTATCGATGAACAGAAGTACGTCTTGTCCTTGCTCATCACGGAAGTGCTCAGCCATTGTTAAACCTGTTAATGCAACACGTTGACGTGCTCCAGGTGGCTCATTCATTTGTCCGAATACCATCGCAGTTTTCTTGATTACGCCCGAATCGCTCATTTCGTGGTATAAGTCATTACCCTCACGAGTACGCTCACCTACACCAGCGAATACTGAGATACCACCGTGCTCTTGTGCGATGTTGTTAATTAATTCCTGAATTAATACTGTTTTACCTACGCCGGCACCACCGAATAGACCGATTTTACCACCCTTAATGTAAGGAGCAAGTAAGTCTACTACTTTAATACCAGTTTCAAGAATTTCTACTTTAGTAGATAATTCTTCGAATGCAGGTGCTTGACGGTGAATTGGATCACGGTGTACATCCGCAGGAAGTTCACCATCTAAGTCAATTGCATCACCTAATACGTTGAATACACGACCAAGTGTTGCATCACCAACTGGTACAGAGATTGCTTTACCAGTATCTTCTACTTCTGTGCCACGAACAAGTCCATCTGTGGAAGACATCGCAACTGTACGAACTGTATCATCACCTAAATGAAGTGCAACTTCAAATGTTAAGTTAATGCTTGCTCCGTTTTCGTTGCTTTGTTTTACCGTAAGGGCGTTGTAGATTTCTGGTAGCTTTCCGCCATCAAACTTAACGTCTACAACCGGACCCATGATTTGCGTAACGCGCCCTTTATTCATCGGGTTCCCTCCTAGCTTTCTTTTAATTAGCCAGCTTTCTAAGAGAAGTCGGCTTTTAATTTTTTATTAGTTTAGCTTACGCGACTCTTTTGAAAGAGCCGCTTCCACTTTTTATTGAATCTAGTTCCAGCGGCTAGAATGTTCGGTGGCTTCGCTTTTTCCTATGAGGCACAAATCGCCTCTACGTCAAAAGCTCCATCCCCCTCTCATTCTGAACGAACCGCTTACGCTTTTTAATACTATTCTAACGCTGCTGCTCCACCAACGATTTCCGTAATTTCTTGCGTAATCGCTGCCTGACGCGCACGGTTGAATGAAAGTGTAAGTGAATCGATAACTTCCATTGCGTTGTCTGTAGCACTCTTCATTGCTGTCATACGCGCTGCGTGCTCACTTGCTTTACCATCTAGTAATGCACCGTACACTAAGCTTTCTGCGTATTGTGGCAATAATACTTTTAAAATTTCTTCTTCAGAAGGTTCGAATTCATAAGCTGTCGTCGGTTTGTCAGACGCCACATCAGTAAGCGGTAAAATTTTATTTTCCGTTACTTCTTGTGAAATTTTACTTACGTAATGGTTGTAGTAAATATACAGCTCATCATAAGCACCATCTGCGAACATCGCAATTGCTCGAGAAGCAAGATCTTTAATGTCAGTAAATGATGGGTGGTCAGATAATCCAACTACTTCATCAATGATGTTAAAGCCGCGACGTTTTAAATAATCACGTCCTAGTCGTCCAAGTACAATAATTGAATATTGATTTGAATCCATATTATGACGTTCACGAATTACGTTACTTACTGTACGTAATACGTTACTGTTATAACCACCTGCTAGTCCGCGATCAGATGTAATAACGATGTATCCTGTACGCTTTACAGGACGCGCATTTAGCATTGGATGATTAATTCCTTTACTTCCTTGCGCAATGCTCGCTACTACTTCTTGAATCTTTTCCATATACGGAACGAAAGATTTAGCATTTTGCTCTGCACGGTTTAACTTAGATGCAGATACCATCTCCATCGCCTTCGTAATTTGACTCGTTTTCTTTGTCGAGGTAATCTTCGCTTTTATATCGCGTAAAGATGCCACAGGTTTTCACCACCTTTTTTCCGGAAGTTGGCACGATTAGTAAGAATCCTCTTCCTAATCTACGTTGCAAGATATTCTTGCTCATGATTGAAGGAAAAGAATAGGTGCACCTACTCTTTTCCTTTACATAACCGTCAGCAATCTCAGAGTCTGAGATGCCTTATATATTATCTAGCGTCGGCGGCTTGTACGAGCCGCTTCCGCTTTTATTAATCTAGTTCTGCCTCTTAGCCGATGAGGCTAAACAGTCGGCTTCACTTTTATTATTATTCAGAAGCTACGAATACTTTTTTAAATCCGTTAATTGCTGCTGCAAATTTGTCGTCATCCGCAAGTTTCTTAGTTGTGCGGATTTCTTCTAATAAGTCAGTCGCATTAGAATCTAACCAAGCATGGAATTCTTCTTCAAAACGAGTGATATCTACTACTGGGATATCATCTAGGAATCCACGTGTTAAAGCGTAAAGAATGATAACTTGTTTCTCTACACGTAACGGTTTGTGTAATCCTTGTTTTAATACCTCAACAGTACGAGCACCACGGTTTAATTTCGCTTGAGTTGCTTTATCAAGGTCAGAACCGAACTGCGCGAACGCTTCTAACTCACGGTAAGATGCAAGGTCAAGACGAAGTGTACCTGATACTTTACTCATTGCTTTAATCTGAGCAGATCCACCTACACGAGATACAGAAGTACCCGCATCGATCGCTGGACGTACGCCAGAGAAGAATAGGTCAGATTGTAAGAAGATTTGTCCATCCGTAATAGAAATTACGTTTGTTGGGATGTATGCTGATACGTCCCCTGCTTGTGTTTCGATGAAAGGTAGTGCAGTTAAAGAACCGCCGCCTCTTGCATCACTTAATTTTGCTGCACGCTCTAATAAGCGAGAATGTAAGTAGAATACATCCCCTGGATAAGCTTCACGACCTGGAGGACGACGTAATAGTAATGACAGCTCACGGTAAGCCGCTGCTTGTTTTGATAAGTCATCATATACTACTAATACGTGTTTACCATTGTACATGAACTCTTCACCCATTGTTACACCAGCATAAGGAGCTAAGTATAATAATGGAGCTGGTTGAGAAGCAGATGCAGTTACAACGATTGTGTACTCTAATGCACCGTGCTTACGTAGTGTTTCTACTACGTTACGTACAGTTGATTCTTTTTGTCCGATAGCTACATAGATACAAATCATATCTTCATCTTTTTGGTTAATGATTGTATCAAGTGCAACTGCTGTTTTACCAGTTTGACGGTCACCGATGATTAACTCACGTTGACCACGGCCAATTGGTACAAGAGCGTCGATCGCTTTAATACCTGTTTGAAGTGGCTCATGAACAGATTTACGATCCATTACACCTGGTGCTGGACTTTCGATTGGACGAGTGTTTGTTGTATTGATTGGGCCTAAACCATCAACTGGTTGACCTAATGGGTTTACAACACGACCAATTAGTTCTTTTCCTACTGGTACTTGCATGATGCGACCAGTACGACGAACTTCGTCACCTTCACGGATTTCTGTGTAAGGTCCTAAAATGATAATACCTACGTTGTTTTCCTCTAAGTTTTGTGCTAGTCCCATAACGCCGTTAGAGAACTCTACAAGCTCACCAGCCATAACGTTATCAAGACCATGAGCACGCGCAATACCGTCACCAACTTGGATAACTGTACCAACATCACTAACTTCGATTTCAGACTGATAGTTCTCGATTTGTTGCTTTATCAGTGCGCTAATTTCTTCAGCTCTGATGCTCATGTGCTTCACCCCTATCTATTCTTCATTAATTCACGCTGAATACGTGCTAATTTTCCTTGTAAACTTCCATCATAAATGCGATTTCCAATGCGTACTTTAATTCCGCCTAGTAAATCTTCATCTACAACATTTTTCACGCGAATTGCATCTTTTCCTGTTCTCTTTGCAAATGCTTCTGCAATGTTAAGCTTCTCTTCTTCAGATAGAAGACGAATAGAATATACAGTTGCATCCGCTACGTTACGTTCTTCATTAGCAAGAACAACATATTCATCTGCAATTTCAGGTAAGATATCAATACGCTTGTTATCAATTAAAATATATAACGTATTTAAAATTGATTCAGAAACAGATCCGAATACGTTTGCAAGAAACGTTTTCTTCTGCTCTTTTGAAATGTTTGGTTGCGTTAAAAAGCTATGTAGTTCTCCGTTCTTTACATAAACGTTTTGTACAAGGCGTAATTCTTCTTCAAACATTTCTAATACGTGTTTTTCTTTTGCAATTTTAAAAAGAGCGACAGCATAACGTTTTGCTACAATCCCATTGCTCATCGCGCTTCTCCTACTTCTTTAATATAATCGCGAATTAACTTAACTTGATCTTCTTCTTTTAATTCTTTTTCAATTACTTTAGAAGCAATTTGAACAGATAAAGAAGCGACTTGTTCTTGTAAAGCAGCAATCGCTTGCTCTTTTTCGCGTTGAATTTCTTGTACAGCAGATGCTTTAATTGATTCTGCTTCTTCTTTCGCAGCAGCAACAATAACATCCTTTTGATCTACAGCTTGTTTTTTCGCTCTTTCGATTAACTCTTGTGCTTCAACACGTGATTGTTTTAACATTTCACGTTGTTCTTCTACTAACTTCTTCGCTTCAGCGTTACTTCTTTCTGCAGCGTCGATTTCATTAGTAACATGCTCTTCACGTTCTTTCATAATTCCCATTAAAGGACCCCACGCAAATTTGCGTAGCATTACTAATAGAATTAAGAAAATGAACAATGTATAAGCAATCGTTCCAAATGGAATGGCAGCTCCTAATAATAAAGTTGGCACAAGGATTCACTCCCTTCAAAATATCTAAATTGATCATATGAAAAAAAAAGACATACGTTTCGTTCATAAAGCAATGGCGAAGAAAGTTCGGAAAAACACTCTTCGCCATCTATGTAAGGGGAGTCTCCCTTATTTGTTCATTACGATGAATGCAATAACTACACCGATGATTGGAAGTGCCTCAACTAAAGCAACCCCGATGAACATAATTGTTTGAAGTGCGCCTTTTAATTCTGGTTGACGAGCAACACCTTCGATTGTACGTGATACGATAAGACCGTTACCAATACCTGCACCTAATGCTGATAAACCAATTGCAATTGCAGCTGCGATTACACCTAAACTCATTTAATTTGTCCTCCTTTGTATTATAAAAAAATAAATTTTTTCTTACTTAAATTATATTAATGGTCATGACTTACTTTATGAGCCATATAAACCATCGTTAACATAACGAAAATAAATGCTTGGATTGATCCAACGAATACACTGAATCCCATCCATGCTAACATTGGTACAAGCGCACCTAATGCTCCAAGGAATGATGCCCCGCCTAACTTAGCAAGTAATCCTAATAAGATCTCACCTGCATAAATGTTACCGAATAAACGAAGACCTAACGTTAATGTGTTAGCAAACTCCTCAATAACCTTTAATGGGAATAAGAATTTCATAGGTTGGAAATAACCTTTAACATACTCTTTCGTACCCTTCATCTTAATTCCATAATAATGGGTGAGGGTAACTACCATCACGGCTAATGTTAATGTAACTGCTGGATCAGACGTTGGTGACCTCCACCATGCAATATGTTCGCCAGCTTCAGTTGCTGAATACATGAATGGTAAACCAAGGAAGTTCGATACGATGATAAACATGATAAGCGTAACGCCAAGCGTTAAGAAACGTCCACCTGTTTTCCAGTCCATCGTACTATTGATAATCCCTTTCACGAAGTCAAACACCCATTCCATGAAGTTTTGCATCCCGGTTGGGCGAAGAGCTAAGCTGCGAGTTCCGATAACAGCGATTAAGAAAACAATAACTGCTGCTACAGTAACCATCATAACTGATGACAAATCGAACGTTAAACCTAGAAATTCAACTAATTTACCGTGTTCCACTAGTAATTCACCTCTCTTCCCTGCTCTTATACTCTAAATAAAGAAAATCTATGATCATGACAAGGTATCCTGTCAGCAATCCTACACCTAAGCCCCACATCGCAATTAACTCTTGATATTTGGCTGCAAATAAAATTAATAACCCAATCGTGGCGAATCTTGAATATGTACTTACAGCTGTCGCCTTAAACTTCACGTTTTCTCCATTTGTTACGCGATCTAACAGCTTGTCTGTTCTACGTGCAATGATGCGCAAACTAAGAAAACTGAAAATCGTTCCGATAATCAGCCCAAGAAATACATCCTTGTAAGAGGTAAATCCCCATCCTAGCACTAGAAGCGCAAGCAAGTAGTACATATATTTCTTTTGTCTTTGGACAAGTCCATGTACGTCTATCATCATTGCTCTCCCGAATAGTAATGTCGAATGAGTCGAATCATTGCGTATCCCCCTGTTCCTAACCCGAGTAATAACCCTATAATAAGAAACAATGGAAACGTTCCAACCTTATTATCAATCCACTGCCCACCAAAGATTCCAACAAGTATAGAACCGACTAACTGAGCAAGAATTCCTGACATTAAAGCATATGCTTTTATATGGCTGCGATCGTTTTTTTGCAAGGATTCATCCCTCCAATATGTAACCCTCATTCACGATGTGTTAATAATAACTCATTTTTTTGCATAAATCCTATACAAAACAAAAAGTTTACATTTTCGTCACGGAATAGATGTAATTTTGTCACTGAAAGCCCTACCATCTATCCCCGTTGTTAGCATACAATAGGGTATTAACAGTGTCAACGAGAAATCGTAAAAAATCTAAAAATTTGAGTATTAGGCATTTCCTCCCAAAAATGAAAACGTTCCCCTTCTAAATACTGGTTACATATATGCAATTTCTAACAGTTTTCTCTTTATAATAGAAGGAAATGTTCACAAGTTTGTCACTATTATATTTTCGAGATATAACGCTTTTCTTCCATAATATAGTGTTCCTCAGACGTAAGACTTCTATATTATATGTGATGTGTATGCAACTTATGTTGTATATACGATGTATATTTATCCTCCCCCCCTCCCCTACTTGCTTACAGTCAAAAAAAACGAGCAGAGGAATCCCCCCTGCTCGTCAGTTGTCTTACTTCGTTCCGAATAAACGGTCACCAGCATCACCAAGACCTGGTACTACATATCCGTGGTCATTTAATTTTTCATCTAATGCTGCTACATAAATATCAACATCAGGATGTTCTTCTTGTACTACTTTTACCCCTTCTGGAGCTGCAACGATACACATTAATTTAATTTGTTTCGCACCGCGCTTTTTCAGAGAGTTAATTGCTTCAGCCGCAGAACCACCTGTTGCTAACATCGGATCTAGTACGATAAAGTCACGCTCTTCTACATCCGTTGGAAGTTTCACATAGTATTCTACCGGTTGCAATGTTTTAGGGTCACGGTATAAACCAACGTGTCCTACTTTCGCTGCTGGAATTAATTTCAGAATTCCATCAACCATTCCTAAACCTGCACGTAAAATCGGAATTAAACCAAGTTTTTTACCAGCGATCACTTTTGTTGTCGCTTTTCTTACAGGCGTTTCAATTTCAATGTCCTTAAGCGGAAGGTCGCGAGTAATTTCGAAAGCCATTAAGCTTGCTACTTCGTCCACTAATTCACGAAAATCTTTCGTACCTGTATTCTTATCGCGAATATATGTAATCTTATGTTGAATTAACGGGTGATCAAATACATACAGTTTTCCCATGTGAATCTCTCCTTTAGATGATATTCATGCGTTTGCACGCTTTTTTACACTATTTACGATTGTAAAGAAAACGCTACTAATATTCAAGGGCAAATTTGGCAAAACCATGATTTTACGATGAATCTATCTAGTATCTTTACCAATTATGGGAGCTGTATCCTTCATTATATCGCCAAAATTTATTCATCATTTGTATACATACTTTAAAAATAATATATGTCCACAAAAAAAAAGACCGCCAAAACAATTAAGTCTCAGCAGTCTTCTTCAATTTATTATAGATTTGGATACATTGGGAATTTGCTAGTTAACGCTTCTACACGCTTACGTACTTCTTCTAATGCAGCTTCATTTTCATGATTTTTTAATGTATAAGCAATAAGTGACGCAATTTCATCCATTTCTTCTAAACCGAAACCACGAGATGTAACAGCTGCTGTACCGATACGTACACCACTTGTTACAAATGGGCTTGCTGTTTCAAATGGAATTGTATTTTTGTTCACTGTAATACCAACTTCATCTAATACGTGCTCTGCTACTTTACCTGTGATTTCTAAGTTACGAACATCAATCAGGATTAAATGATTGTCTGTTCCACCAGAAACAAGTGTAAGTCCTTCTTTTTGAAGACCTTCAGCTAAGCGGTTCGCATTATTAATGATATTTTGTGCATATGTTTTAAAATCATCTTGTAGTGTCTCACCAAATGCAACAGCTTTTGCAGCGATTACATGCATAAGTGGACCACCTTGAATACCAGGGAAGATTGATTTATCAATTTGTTTTGCAAATTGCTCTTCACATAAAATCATACCACCACGTGGACCACGTAATGTTTTATGTGTTGTCGTTGTAACGAAATGTGCATGTGGTACTGGGTTTGGATGTAAACCAGCAGCTACTAAACCAGCGATATGTGCCATATCAACCATAAAGTATGCACCCACTTCATCTGCAATCTCACGGAATCGTTTGAAATCGATAACACGAGGATATGCACTTGCACCTGCAACGATTAATTTTGGTTTATGTTCTTTCGCTTTTGCTAATACATCATCGTAATTAATACGGTGAGAGTCAGCATCCACGCCATATTCTACGAAATTATATTGTACTCCACTGAAGTTAACAGGGCTTCCGTGTGTTAAGTGACCACCATGAGATAAATTCATACCAAGTACTGTATCGCCTTGCTCTAAAATCGTGAAGTATACTGCCATGTTCGCTTGTGCACCAGAATGCGGTTGAACATTTACATGCTCTGCACCAAAAATTTCTTTCGCGCGATCACGTGCGATATCTTCTACCACGTCTACGTGTTCACAGCCACCATAGTAACGTTTTCCAGGATATCCTTCAGCATACTTATTCGTTAAAACAGAACCTTGCGCCTCCATTACTGCTTCACTTACGAAGTTTTCCGAAGCAATTAACTCAATCTTTGAACGCTGTCTTCCTAGTTCTGCCTCAATTGCAGCAAATACCTTCTCATCTTGACGTTTTAAATGATCCACCAAAATCCCCCTTTTCTGAACGAATTACATCAATTCCCAACAGTTTTTTCTTATTTATTCAGAAAAAACGAAAATTCAGGTTGTAATTCTTTCGAACCTTCATGTTTTCAACTACATTCTAACATGACTTTCTTATACTATAAAGTCAGACAACATACCTTTTATCTTATGATAAACAGCTACTATATGACTTCCTAATTTCTCATATTTAACGGCAAGTGGTAGTCTCTTCCGCCACCGCGTAAACAGCACGTGCTCCACCAATGAGTTTTCCACGTGTTTTGGCCATTGTTACATGTGCACTTCCAATTGCCTTCACACTTGTACGAACCGGAACAGCTACATGTTTTAAATGCATACCAATAAATGTATCACCAATATCCATTCCTGCATCTGCTTTAATAAACTCAACTACTACCGGATCTTTCAAATTGTGATACGCATATGTCCCTAATGCACCACCTGCTGATCTAACAGGCGTAACTGTTACAATTTCAAATTGATATTTTATCGCTACTTCTCTCTCAACCACTAAAGCACGGTTTAAATGCTCACAACATTGAAACGCTAATTCAATACCTGTTTGCTCTTGAAATTGTTTTAACTCAGAAAAAATCGCCTCTGCTACTTCCATCGTTCCTGATGTTCCAATTCTTTCGCCTAGCACTTCGCTCGTGCTACAACCCACTACAAAAATTTGACCGCTTTGTAATAAAGCTTGTTCTTGGAAATCAGAAAGCGACATTTGTAGCTGTTCTCTTACCTTTACGATTTCTGTCATTACGCCTCTTCCTTTCACAGGTTGGTTCACCAAATTATATTTCACACTACTGATAGTTAGAATGTATTACTTTGTTTCGTATGTTTTAATTTTTCCTACGCGGTTTTCGTGACGACCACCTTCATAGTCAGTTGTTAACCAGATTTTCGCGATATCACGCGCTAGACCAGCACCAATTACACGCTCGCCCATTGCTAGCATGTTAGTGTCATTATGCTCTCTCGTTGCTTTCGCGCTGAAAGTATCATGAACTAACGCACAACGGATACCATTTACTTTGTTTGCTGCGATTGACATACCAATGCCTGTCCCACAAACTAAAATACCACGATCCACTTCACCATTCGCTACCATTTCAGCTGCTGGAAACGCAAAGTCAGGGTAATCAACAGAACCAGCTTCACATTCACAACCTAAATCAACATATTCAATATTTAACTCTTCTAATAAATTTACAAGTTCTTTGCGGATATTCATACCGCCGTGATCAGATGCTATTACTACTTTCATTTTTACCCCTCCAAAGTTTCAATCAATTATCTTCATTTCACACTCGCTACCTCAATAGGACGAAGTGATCTCCAATATCGTATTATACACGAAACATCAACCTACTGAATGTTTTTTCAGTAAAGTTTGTACAAGTTTTTCCATCTCATCTAACGTTTCTTTATAAATAGAAAGCGAGCCTCCAAATGGATCTGAAATGTCCTTGTCTATACCTTCAGTTAATCCATATAATGTATTCAACTTCTTTTCAACGCTCGGATAATGCCCAAATACAATTTGTTTATGATTTTCTGTCATCGTTACGACAATATCAGCCCAATCAAGCAAAGTTTCGTTTACTTGCTGCGCGGCATGATCAATTGAAATTCCTTTTTCAGCTAAAGCTTCTTTCGCATGTACCGATGCATCGCTCCCAGGATAGGCAAAAACACCAGCAGATTGCACTTCAAACCTATCTCCTCCGTGATGACGAAGCAACGCCTCAGCCATTGGACTACGACATGTATTGCCAGTACAAACAAATAACACTCGTTTCATCCAAACCCACCCCTATATTCGATTTCTTACCACTCATCATAACTTACATTAGAATAGAACAAAAGAAATGTGAATATACAAAAGGCGCATTTCTCTTATATTTTTTCTAAGAAAAATGCGCCTTATCCACATATATGTGAAACCCTATTTCCAAGTGCCTAGAGTATTTTAACATACCTACTGAATATGCAACAAAAATAAGGAATCCATTTCATACGAAGCGGATTCCTCTTATACGACAATTATTTCATTGTAACTTTCATTACTTCTGTTGAACCTTTTGTAGCTGCTACGCCTACAGTTGTCTTAATAGACTCAGCTGCATCTGTGTTTGTAATAACGATTGGAGTAATTGTGCTTTTCGCTTTTTCACGGATTAATTCTAAGTCGAATGAGATTAATTTATCTCCCGCTTTTACAGCTTGGCCTTCAGAAACGTGAGCTTCGAAACCTTCGCCTTCCATTTTTACAGTTTCTAATCCAACGTGGATTAAAATTTCTGTTCCGTTTTTCGCTTTAATTCCGATAGCATGTTTTGTGTGGAATAATTGTACGATTTCACCATCAACTGGAGATACAACTACACCTTCAGTAGGATCGATTGCAACACCGTCACCCATCATACGACCAGCGAATACTGGATCTGGTACTTCTTCAATATTTTTCACTGCTCCAGTTAATGGAGCTACGATTGTTTCTTCATTTGTTTTTGAACCAAGACCGAATAATTTTTTAAACATAGGATAGTCCTCCTTATAATTTACCTAAAAGTTTATAGGGCAATCCCTAGTAAAGCTCGGGATACATGTAAGACTTCATACTTCGAATATTATACTGTAAAAACGCTTTCGAAATAAATTACGTCATTACTAATAGACTCTTATTGTAGCGCTTCACAAAATTCCAGTCAATTCTGATTGTCTGAATAACAATAAGAAGTTAACTTCTATTTATATTTTCTCTTTTTTTGCCCAACTTGTCTAGAGGTCTTTACCACATTTTATTTTTTGTTGTTAATTTGTAAAATTTAATTCAAACTTTTTTCAAAATCCACTTGACTAAAGTAAGCAACTATTTTATTATTACTTACATAAGGTAAGTTAATAACTTTTAGGGAGTTTTTTAAAAATGATGGATTTCGGTCTACTTATTATTCGTCTTATTATAGGAATTACATTCATGGGTCATGGTGCTCAAAAATTATTTGGTTGGTTCGGCGGTTACGGTTTAAAAGGAACAGGTGGCTGGATGGAGTCAATCGGTTTACGCCCTGGTGTATTTATGGCATTTATGGCTGGCGCAACTGAATTACTAGGTGGTTTCTTATTCGCATCAGGTATTTTCATTGTAGTTGGTTCATTATTTATCGTTGGAACAATGTTAATGGCTATCTTCACTGTTCACGGAAAAAATGGTTACTGGGTAACACAAAATGGATATGAATATAACTTAATGTTAATCGCTGTTGCTGTTGGTGTAGCTTTAATCGGACCTGGCGCATACGTTTTACTTTAATTTTTATGTCATGTTACTCTTCATCCCCCAAGAAATCAGCTTGGGGGATTTCAGCATTCCTTTAATCTATAATTTTTTTCACTAGGAAAATCCAATACTTTTCATTGAAGAAATTTTTAAATTCCAACTCATAGGACAACCCCCAATCACACTTAAAAGCCAAACATATGCTACTAGTATTAAATATAATAAGGGGGAAAAATCTTATGAAAAACCACGATAAAAAACTTCTAGAAGAAGAAATGGATCCAACTAACGAAAATGATAATGAAAGCAAAGTAAAAGCGAAGGCTAAAAACAAAAATAAGAATAAAAACAATAATAATCTTGCTAATCAAGGTGGACAAGCTGGACTCGAATTAACAGCGACTGGTGGTGGCCAAATTAGTGGAAAAGGTGGAACAAACGTAAGTCAAGGTGGACAAATTGCTAAAAAAGGCGGACAGAATGCGAATCAGATGGGACAAGTTGCTAGAGAGGATAGTGAAAACATAATCAAAAGAAGCGAATTCGAGGCTGGTGTTGCCGACGGCGAAGAAAGCGCTGATGAAAACATTTCAGCATCGGCGGAAGATGGGCTTTAAGCTGAGCAGAAAAAAAGATAGGAGCGAACATTCTTATGGCGAACCGTCGTTCTCAAAAATATAAAAACACTAACACAGAACAAACAGAAGCAACTTCCTCCTTCAAACTCAGCAAAGATGATCTTCCAATTGAAATTCACATCCACGTCAACATTTACAACTACAATGACAACAACAATAACCTTGCAAATCAAGGAGGGAAGGCTGGATTTACAATAACAGCTGATAGAAATGGACAGATTAGCGGAAACGCAGGAACAAATGCTAGTCAAGGCGGACAAATTGCCAAAAAGGGTGGACAAAATACGAGACAAACAGGACAAGCTGCTAAAGAAAATGATGAAAATAAAATTCAAGAATCACGTCCTACACTTTTTTTACCGCCGTTCTCTTAATTAGCACTTCCATTTCTAAAACTTTCGCTTTATCTTAGTTCCATCATTGTTTGTCATTTATAAATTAAATCCTTATTTGGCATATAAATGACAAACACACTTTGTTGCATCAAAACAGCAATACTTATTCTTATCGACATATACATTTTTTGTCTCGTTTACAAAAAAGCCAAAAATATATTTTTCCAGCAGGAGTTTTCCACTAACATCTTGTAAACAAACAATAAGTCGTCATATTTAGAAAGGGGATTTTAAGCATGTTATCCATTAATCCAAATGAACAATCGGAAAAAGAGAATTACAAATTATTAACGGGAAGCATCATTCCACGCCCAGTCGCATTCGTTACTTCTGTAACAAAAGACGGTGTATTAAACGGCGCACCATATAGTTATTTCAATATTGTCGCTGCTAATCCACCACTTATCTCCGTTTCTGTACAACGAAAAGCCGGAGAAAGAAAGGACACTTCCCGAAACGCAATTGAAAAAGGTGAATTTGTCGTACATATTTCTGACGAATCATATGTAGCAGCAATTAACGAAACAGCAGCCAATCTCCCGCCAAATGAAAGTGAAATTGAACTAGCAAAACTAACACCAATTGAAAGTGAAGCCATCTCCGTTCCAGGTGTAAAAGAAGCAAATATTCGAATGGAATGCGTATTAGAACGTGCAATTCCACTTGGTGGAACAGAAGACTCACCAGCTTGTGATCTACTAATTGGACGCGTCGTTCGTTTCCACGTTGCCGAACATCTATATGAAAAAGGGCGCATTCACGCAGAAGGACTCAAGCCAATAAGTCGCCTAGCAGGACACAACTATGCAAAATTAGGAGAACAATTTGAATTGGTTAGGCCAGTTTAAAAGTGGAAGTGGCCCGTTTAGCTCTGACCAGCTAAGGTTCTCTCGCACAAAAGGTGCTTTTTACCTTTCGTGCGGGAGGTTCTTAGATGCGAAGAGCTGGCCACTGGAACTGGATAATATCTAAAAGCAGAAGCGGCCCGTTCAGAATGGGAGGGGGATGGAGCTTCTGACGTAGAGGCGCTTTTTGCCTCGCAGGAAGACGCGAAGCCACCAACCATTCTAGCCGCTGGAACTGGATATATTTAAAAGCAAGGCAGCTCAATTCCTGCCATCACTCAAACATAAAAATCCCCTGCTTTAGCAGGGGATTTTATCATTGTAATTCTTCCTTCTTTTCCTCTAAAGTAGGCAGTTTTTCTTTTTTCGGTTTCCCTAGCTTAATTACGAAGAAGTATAAGGAAAGCAGTGTAATAAGAAAAACAATTAAAAACGGGTACGGAGAGTAAAAGGCACGCGCCGCCTCAGTCTTTCCCGCAACAAATTTCAATGACTCAATATCTAAAAACTCAGCAAACATTTGTACACCGAGCATACTAAACCAAAAAACAAAAAAACTAATAATAATACCAAAAACTTGCTTCAATCTCGTCATTCATCTCATCCTTTCTATATCTGTAATTTTTAGTGCAATAAATATAGTACAAACAAAATATTCACAGAAAGGAACTATCTCACCATTCACGAATTAACTTAATCCAACCTAACATCGAAATTTGCAAAATAATACCCCAAATTATAAGTCTTCTTAGCCATCGAGGAAAGAAGGTTAAAAACTTAACATACCATTCCAATAGCTTGTTCATAATTCCCTCCTACATAAAATTATATAGGAAAAAGGATATATAATCCAAATCCAACCAGAATGATACCACCTACTATCTCACCATATGTACCGAGCATATCTTTCGCATGTCTACCAATTAATAAACCAATCCACGCTAATAACATGCTAACAAATCCAAAAAGTAATATCGTAATAATTGTTTGTGCCCCATAAATACCAAGACTAAGCCCTACTGAGAAACTATCTATACTAACGCCAAATGCAAATACGAATAAACTAATTCCAATAGGGGCAGTTCTAGTCTCTTCATTTTGTAAAATGGTCGAATATACGATATAAAACCCTAGTCCGATTAATAAAATAGCACCCGCAAAATGTGCAATATCTCCATACTTCTCTGATAAAAAACGACCTAGTACCATTCCTATAAACGGCATAATAATATGAAATATCCCTATCGTCATACCAATATACAGGATTTGTCTTAACTTTAGGGGCATCATCCCCATACCAAGACTCACCGAGAACGCATCCATCCCTAAGGCGAATGCCATAATTATTAAAGGTATTAGCTCTTCAAACGTCATTCATGCCCCTCCTTGGACGTGCTACTTCACAATATGCTTATCCAAGGAGAAATATTCTGTTTGCTAATCGTACCTTATCATTCAATAATAATATGATGTCCTGCCGCTTTTGTTAAACGATTCATAATAGCATTCCCTATTCCTTCATTAGGGAACGACTCACTAAAAATAACATCCACTTCACTTGCATCAAATGTTCTAAGTACATCATATAATTTAGTCGCAACGCTAGCTAAGTCACTTCGAACACCACAAGATAATATAACATCTGCGCTATATACATGCTGATACTCTTCCGTCGTTAATACGCCTACTTTAAATCCTTCTTCCTTTTTCTCATCTACAAGATGCTGAATAAACTCACGTGAGCCCTCAACAATACTAAGTGGTGCTTTCGGCGCATAATGTGTGTATTTCATTCCAGGTGATTTCGGTTTTTCCTTCTCATCCTTTAAAGCTGGATCTAAAGAAACGGTACCTATCACTGCTTCTAATTGTTCTTTCGTAATCCCACCTGGACGCAATATTGTTGGAACCGTGCTTGTACAATCAATTACAGTTGATTCAACGCCTACTCCAGTTGCACCACCATCAACAATACCTGCGATCTTCCCATTCAAATCTTCATATACGTGAGAAGCTAGTGTTGGACTTGGACGCCCTGAACGATTCGCACTTGGTGCCGCAACAGGTACATTCGCCTCTTCAATAAGAGCAAGTGCAACTGGATGATCAGGCATTCTTACCCCGACCGTATTAAGTCCCGCCGTCACCCTCTCTGAAATCCCTTCTTTTCTCGGCAAAATAATTGTTAATGGTCCTGGCCAAAAATGCGCCATTAACTTCTCTGCAACTGGTGGAATTTCTTTCACAATTCCATCTAACTGAGATTTTGTACCTATGTGGACAATGAGTGGATTATCACTCGGTCTTCCTTTCGCTTCGAAAATTTTCGCGATTGCTTCATCATCCATCGCGTTTGCACCTAACCCATATACTGTTTCCGTAGGGAAAGCAACCGCCTCATTTTCTCTTAATAATTTTGCTGCTTCTTGTAACTGTGGATAATATTTTTTTCTTTCCACAACATTATCCACAACCCACATATTTGTATGCATTTTTTTCCACGTCCTTTTCTACCCTTAAATACTTGTCTATTTTTAGTTTACTATGAGATTTATCCAAAAGACAAACAAGGTTTATCCACAAAATGTGGATAAACCTAATTAATCCGTGGATAACTTTGTGAATAGCTGACAATTTAGTATTATTGCATTCTGCTCTTTTATATTTTTACAAAAATGTTCTAACTGTTGAATTCCCTCTGGAACCTCATCCTTTTCTATAGTAAAAAAGTCAAAAAACTGAAAGATCGGCACAGATTGTGGATGGTTTGTTAGTAAGTACAATTGTTGAACATTTTTTTCTTTCATATACTGCAAAAACATTTCAAAAAAATATAAGAAAGTCTGTTTATCCACATGAGGTGTGAATAAACAAGAACGAATAAGTACATCTTCCCCACTTTGTTCATAACCAATTACAGCTCGTATTTCTTCCGCCTCTTCCAAAATCATAAATTGTGCGTACAACTCATTTATTTTATCATCTTTTTTATTAGCTTGTCCGAAAAAAGAATGTAATCTTTCCACATCTACTTTCGTAGCAAAATACACTTTCTTCATAATAAATCCCTCCTCATTTTTATATATGAGGAGGGATTTATTAATAGTACTATTTAGAGAATAAAGATGTAAAAGCTTCTACAATAAACAATTTAACTTCTGGCTTTTCTTCTTCCTCTTCTACTTTTACATACTCATTTTGCTTTTCTTGTTTTTTCTCCACAGGTTTCTCCACTTTTTCCACAGTTTTTGTTTCTTCTTTACTTACAGGCTGCTCTTCAACTTTTGTTTCATTTTTTACTACTTTCTTTTCAGAAGCTGTTACTTTTTTTACTACTTCCTGTTTTACAACTTTCGTTTCTTTTACCTTATCCACTTTCTTCTCTTCTGTATTTACTACTTCCTCATCTAGTTGTTTCACCTGCTCCTCTTCAGGAGATTCCGCCTTCACAACATGCTCTTCTTTTCTTACAGCTGTCCCACTCGAAAAATCTAAGAAACACATTGGTGGAAATAATACACACCACCAGTTCGCCCCTTCACCTTCTCCAATTGTGATCAATACTGCTTCATATTCTCCTGCTGGATAAATAAAATTCCCATATACCTTTGTAGGAAACTTTACATTCTTACTAAATTTCACTTGAAATGATTCTTTACTTCCTTCTCTTTTTAACGTATTTTCCACCGTTTTCTCGATTTCTGGAATATGACCTTGAATTACTTTGCGTGCCTCTTCAAATGAAGTTAAATCCGCTACCCATCCATCAATTTGTGCTTTTACTTCATCACGCACTTTACGCTTTAATGCCTGGTCTTTATCTGAATCACTATTTGCTAAAATTCGCAATCGAACGGCCTCTTTCGGAATAACTGAAGGCCCTTTTGCATCAGCTTTCATATATCCAAACTGCACAAGTAACTGTGCACCAATTAATAATATAAGAAGATAAGCAATAACTTGTTTTTTCATTTCCTCCACCGTCCCTTCTACAAACAGTGTGGACAGACTTTCATATTTCTAAACTATTAAATTCAAAATCTATATGAATTTTCCTACAAAAAAATAGAGTAAGGTGTGAACCTTACTCCATCTCTGCAAATACCATACGGTCTTTTCCGTTAATATCAAAAACAACCTCAACATGGGCATGTGGAAAAGCTTGTTGTAACAATCTTTTTACATCCTCACCTTGTCCTACTCCAATTTCAAACGCTACAATTGCTTTCTCCTGCAACACATTCGGCAATTCTTCCATAAAACGGCGATAAAAATCTAATCCGTCTTCTCCACCAACAAGCGCTCTCTTCGGCTCATGCTCTTTCACAACAGGAGAAAGACCACGCCAATCCTCTTCCGGTATATATGGAGGATTTGAAACAACAACATCTAGCTTTTGACCCGTTTTATCAAATGGTGACAATAAATCACCGTGATAGAACGTTACTTCTGCACCTAAAGCTTTTGCATTTTCTTTTGCAACTTCAATCGACTCTTGTGCAATATCTACTGTATACACGTGGAGATTTTTATTTTCTAAAGCAAGCGTAATAGAAATCGCTCCACTACCTGTTCCTATATCTGCTACATGTAGTTCCTTGTCGCCAAAATGGCGCTCAATTCTTTCTAATACTCCTACTATAAGCTCTTCTGTTTCCGGTCTTGGTATTAATACTTCTTCATTCACAAAGAACGACCGGCCATAAAACATTTCATAACCAATCATATATTGAATAGGAATACCTTCTACATGCTTGTGGATAAACTCCGTAAAGCTTGCCTCTTGTTCCTCATTTATTTCTTCACGCATATTCATAAGTAATCCTGTTCTGTTCATCTTTAATACATGACAAAGGACAATTTCTCCCGCATTTTCATCTCGTCCATTTTCCTGTAAAAAAGAAGAAGCCCATTTCAGGGCTTCATAGACACGCATTACTCAGCTGCCTCCATCCTTTGAGCCTGATCTTCCATCACTAAGGCATTGATGAAATCATCTAACTTACCTTGTAAGATTTGATCTAGCTTTTGAATCGTTAAACCGATTCGATGGTCTGTAACACGGTTTTGCGGGAAGTTATACGTACGAATACGCTCTGAACGATCACCCGTACCAACAGCTTGTTTACGGTTTTGATCATATTCAGCTTGTGCTTCTTGTCTAAACTTATCATAAACACGTGCGCGTAATACTTTCATCGCTTTTTCTTTATTCTTAATTTGTGATTTCTCATCCTGACAAGATACAACTACACCAGTCGGTAAATGCGTTAAACGTACCGCTGACATCGTTGTATTAACACTTTGTCCACCAGGACCACTAGAAGCAAATGTATCAACACGAACATCTTTCTCGTGAATGTCGATTTCTACTTCTTCTGCCTCTGGTAATACAGCTACAGTTGCTGTAGATGTATGAATACGTCCACCAGATTCCGTTTCAGGAACACGTTGTACACGGTGAGCACCATTCTCGAATTTCAGCTTCGCGAAAGCACCTTTACCGTTAATCATAAAGATAATCTCTTTATATCCACCTAACTCTGTATAACTAGCCTCAATAATCTCCGTTTTCCAGCCCTGCACCTCAGCGTAACGGCTATACATGCGGTATAAGTCACCAGCAAATAAAGCGGCCTCGTCGCCACCAGCAGCCCCACGAACCTCAACGATAACGTTCTTATCATCATTAGGGTCCTTTGGAACTAGTAAAATTTTCAGACGTTCTGATAACGTTTTTTCTTGTGATTCTAACTCAGAAACCTCTTCTTTTACCATGTCACGCATTTCTGCGTCTAACTTCTCTTCTAACATTGCTTTCGCATCTTTTAATTGCTCACGAACATCCTTATACTCACGATACACCTCTACCGTTTCCTGTATATCAGACTGTTCCTTTGAATATTCACGAAGTTTATTTGTATCGCTAATAACCTCTGGGTCACTTAACAATTCATTTAACTTCTCATAACGATTTTCTACAGCTTGCAAACGATCTAACACATCATTCACCTCTACATCCTAGTATCTAATACAAATAGTATATGGTACTTACTCAAAAAAACGCAAATTATATTTAAAAGCGTAAGCGGCTTGCTCAGAATCGCAGGCCATTGGAGCTCTCGACCTTGAAGCGCTTTTTGCTTCAAGCGAGAGAGTGAAATGGCCGGAGATTCTAGCCGCTGAAGCTAGATAATATATTTTAAAGTGCAGGTGGCTCTTTCAGCTCTGACCAGCTAAGGTTCTTTCGACCTAAAGGTGCTTTTTACCTTTCGGGCGGAAGGTTCTTAGCTGCGAAGAACTAGCCACCAGAACTAGATATATTTAAAAGCGTAAGCGGCTCACACCAACCACACTCTCTATTCTGAAAAAAACTCGCCTTGCGCAGCGAGTTTTACTTATCTTTGTTTGTAGGAACTGCATGACAATGACGACAGCGCGGTTCATACGATTCTGAAGCCCCAACTAAAATAATCGGATCATCAAATGCCGCTGGATCTCCATCAATTAATCGTTGTGTACGACTTGCCGGAGATCCACATGCAGAACATACTGCTTGTAGCTTTGTTACATGTTCAGCAATCGCCATCAGCTGAGGAACTTGTCCAAATGGTAGACCACGGAAATCTTGGTCTAAACCAGCTACAATGACACGATAGCCACGATTTGCCAATACTTGCACCACTTCCACAATGTCCCCATCAAAGAATTGCACCTCATCGATTGCAATTACATCCATATCTTCAGTGATATGTTCAAATATATCTTTTGAAGCTGAAACAGGAACTGCTTTCACCTTTAATCCGTTATGTGATACAACGTCTTCTTCACTATAGCGATTATCAATACATGGTTTAAATACAATTGCATGTTGTTTCGCAAATTGCGTACGGCGCACACGGCGGATTAACTCTTCTGATTTACCAGAAAACATACTACCGCAAATCACTTCAATCCAGCCATTTTGATTTATTAAGTACATGAAGCTCTCCTTTCATCTACTTTTTAGTTAAAAGTAGGGTAAAGGTATAATATTTTCGCAAAAAAAACAGACAAGCGAATACATACACTTGCCTGTTTTATGTTTTTATTACTTGATACCGTATTTCTTATTGAAGCGATCAACGCGTCCGTCTGCAGTAGCAAACTTCTGACGTCCAGTGTAGAATGGGTGAGAATCAGAACTGATCTCAACTTTTAGTAATGGATAAGTGTTACCATCTTCCCACTCAACAGTTTCGCTAGAGCCTTTAGTAGACCCGCTTAAGAATTTGAAGCCTGTGTTTGTGTCCATGAATACAACTTTCTTGTAATCTGGGTGAATTCCTGCTTTCATTCTTTTCATCTCCTTCCGCCCTGAATCATTTTCGAAACAGAGTTTTTCATCTTCAGCTGCATACACAACTATATTGATGAAACACATATGATGAAATTATAACAAGGCTAACTTCATTTTGCAACTACCTGTTTTTGTCTTTTGAAATTTAAAGTGGCGGGGGCTCGTTTAGCTCTGACTGGCTAAGGTTCTCCCACTTATTTCTCTCTTTAATATCACCTAAAAGGCATAAAAAACTCGCTTACTATAAAATAAGCGAGTCCCCATCTTTTCCCTTTACTTAGTTGTTACATATCTTTTCGAGTCTGCAACAATGTTTTGTAAAAATTCTTCGTTTGTCTTCGTTTGGCGAAGCTTACGTAAGAAACTTTCAACAAAGTCTGGTGTATCACGCATTGTTTTACGAATACCCCATAACTTGTCTAAATGCTCTTTTGGAATTAATAGATCTTCTTTACGTGTACCAGAACGACGAATATCAATGGCTGGGAAGATACGACGTTCAGCTAACGAACGATCTAAGTGAAGTTCCATATTTCCAGTTCCTTTAAATTCCTCGTAAATAACATCGTCCATACGAGATCCTGTATCAACAAGGGCTGTTGCTAAAATCGTTAAGCTACCGCCCTCTTCAATATTACGTGCAGCTCCAAAGAAACGCTTCGGTCTATGGAAAGCCGCTGGGTCGATACCACCCGATAATGTTCTACCACTTGGCGGAATAACAAGGTTGTAAGCTCGCGCTAAACGGGTAATACTATCCATTAAAATGATAACGTCTTTTTTGTGCTCTACAAGACGCATTGCACGTTCTAACACAAGTTCAGCTACTTTAATATGATTTTCTGGTACTTCATCAAAAGTAGAACTTACAACGTCGCCCTTAACAGAACGTTCAATGTCTGTTACTTCCTCTGGACGCTCATCAATTAAAAGCACAATTAATTCTGCTTCTGGATGATTTGTTGTAACACTGTGTGCAATTTCTTTTAATAGACTTGTTTTACCAGCCTTTGGAGGCGCAACAATTAAACCACGTTGTCCAAATCCAACTGGTGCGATTAAATCCATGATACGTGTCGGTAACTTTTTCGGTTCCGTTTCCAATTTCATTTGGCGATCTGGGTATAATGGTGTTAATGCAGGGAAATGCACACGCTCTTTTGCTGAATCTGGATCATCTCCGTTTACAGCTTCAACTTGTAATAACCCAAAATAGCGTTCATTTTCTTTCGGAGGTCGTACTTTACCAGAAACTTTGTCTCCATTACGTAAATCGAAACGACGAATTTGCGAAGCTGAGATATAAATATCTTCTGAGCTTGGAGAATAGTTGATAGGACGTAGGAATCCAAATCCTTCTGATTGAATAATTTCTAATACGCCTTCCATGAAAAAGAAACCTTCTTTTTCTGCTCGAGCTTTCAAAATAGAAAAGATTAACTCTTTTTTCGTTAACTTGCTATAATACGAAATCTTAAATTCTTTCGCAAGCTCGTATAACTCTTTTAATTTCATGTTTTCTAATGCTGCAATTGACAAATTCATTCAGACACCACACTTTAACGTTATTCTCTTTTTTCATGGGTAAAGGGAAAAATACGGAAGGCAAATAATTAATAATGAAAGGCAATAAGTTCAAGTAGGGTAATATTCACTATTGTAACCCTTTTATCTAGTTTTAATCAATACGTTGGAACACAAATACAAGAAGCGAAGACAAGAAAATTTGTCTTCGCTTCTTATTTAGTTTAGTTCCAGCTCCGATAGTTAAAAAGGTCGACCATTTTAACCTTTCTGAACGAGCCGCTTACACTTTTTACTTAATCCAGCTTCAGCAGCTAGAATGGTCGGTGGCTTCACTTCTTCCTGCGAGGCAAAAAGCGCCTCTACGTCAGAAGCTCCATCCCCCTCCCATTCTGAACAAGCTGCTTACGCTTTTTACTTAATAACCAAGTTCGGTTTTTTATTTAAGCTATGACGACCATCTACAAAGCGAACTGTACCTGATTTTGCACGCATAACAAGAGATTGCGTTGTTCCTACGCTACCTTTAAATTGAACACCGCGTAATAGTTCTCCATCTGTTACGCCTGTTGCTGCAAAGATTGCATCGTCGCCTTTTACTAAGTCCTCCATACGAAGGATACGATTAATGTCTTCTATGCCCATTTTTTTACAACGTGCTAATTCAGTGTCGTTTTGTGGCAATAGTTTTCCGTGAATTTCTCCACCTAAACATTTTAAAGCAACTGCTGCCAATACACCTTCAGGTGCTCCACCAGATCCAAATAAAATATCTACACCTGTTCGATCAAATGCTGTATTAATTGCTCCAGCTACATCTCCATCATTAATTAATTTAATGCGAGCACCAGCTTTACGAATTTCTTCGATAATTTCTTGATGACGTGGGCGATTTAAAACTGTCGCTACAACATCTTCAATATCTTTATTTTTCGCTTTCGCAACTGCACGTAAGTTATCAATAATAGGCGCATCAATGTCGACCGCCCCAACTGCTTCTGGGCCAACTGCGATTTTATCCATGTACATGTCAGGAGCATGTAACAAATTACCGTGGTCTGCAATTGCAATAACAGCAAGAGCATTCCAGCCACCAGCTGCTACGATGTTTGTCCCTTCTAAAGGATCAACCGCAACGTCTACACGTGGTCCATATCCTGTACCTAATTTCTCTCCGATATATAGCATTGGTGCTTCATCCATCTCACCTTCACCAATTACAACTGTACCTTTCATCGGAATTGTATCAAATACATCACGCATAGCTGATGTTGCTGCACCGTCTGCTTCATCCTTTTTCCCGCGCCCCATCCAACGCGCTGATGATAATGCTGCAGCCTCTGTTACACGTACTAACTCCATAGATAAACTTCTTTCCACGATAATCCCTCTCCTTTAAGTCTTTATATTTCTGCCGTATTTTGTGAACCGTGTTTTTCTATAAAGTGTACTTCCGCAAGTAGTGATGCTTCGCTTCCCCCTTGCGGAAGTATCACTTATGCGTTCTTCATCTCTTCAATTTCTTGTTTTGTCATTTGTTCTCGCCAAATGTTTGCTCCAAGCCCTTTAAGCTTGTCCACTATATTCTCATAACCTCGATCAATATGCTCAAGTCCTGTTACTTCTGTAATTCCATCTGCCATTAACCCTGCAATAACAAGTGCTGCTCCCGCTCGTAAATCACTCGCCTTCACTTTTGCACCTTGCAACAATACAGGACCAGTTACAATTGCCGAACGACCTTCTACTTTAATTTGAGCATTCATACGGCGTAATTCATCAATGTGTTTGAAACGGGCACCGTAAATTGTATCTGTTACAACTCCCGTCCCGTGCGCCTTTGTTAAAAGCGTCGTAAACGGCTGTTGTAAATCTGTTGGAAAACCTGGATATACAAGCGTTTTGATATCAACTACTTTTAACTTTCTATTACCGTTCACTGTAATTTGATCATCATTCGTTTCAACTTGAACACCAGCTTCTCTTAGCTTTGCAGTAACTGATTCTAAATGCTGAGGAATAACGTTATCAACCGTTACTTCTCCTCCTGATGCAGCTCCTAGAATCATATACGTACCAGCTTCAATACGATCTGGGATAATAGTATGGTGACAACCATGTAAAGAGTCCACACCATCTATTCGGATTACATCTGTACCAGCACCCTTAATACGTGCTCCCATGCTTGTTAACAATGTAGCTACATCAATAATCTCGGGCTCTTTCGCTGCATTTTCAATAACAGTTCTACCTTTCGCTCGTACAGCTGCTAGCATAATATTAATCGTAGCTCCTACACTAACAACATCTAAATAAATACGTGCTCCATGTAGTTCATCTGCTCTTAAATAGATGGCACCTTGTTCATTTGTAACATGTGCACCTAGCGCTTCAAACCCTTTAATATGCTGATCAATCGGCCTCGGTCCTAAATGACATCCACCCGGAAGCCCAATAACAGCTTTTTTAAAACGGCCAAGCATCGCACCCATTAAATAATAAGAAGCGCGCAATTTTTTCACTTTTCCATTTGGCAAAGGCATTGCAACCATGTTAGAAGGATCGACTACCATCTCTTCCTCCTGTCCATAAGTTACTTTCCCTCCAATTTCCTCTAGTAAGTCTCCTAACATTTTCACGTCCGAAATATTAGGGACACCACCAATAGTTACTGGAGTATCTGCTAAAATTGTCGCTGGAATTAATGCAACGGCACTGTTCTTAGCACCGCTTACTCGAATTGTTCCATTTAAAGCTCTTCCGCCTTCAATTAGCAATTTTTCCATATTGAGCTCCCTTCTTGTGAATGTATTTACTTTCTATCTTTTTATAGAAAGCTCCCCTTAAGAATCTCAATCACTCTTTCCATCCCAAAACTCAATAAAGTGAAACTTTAATTAGTGGGGGGGTGTTTATCCCCACTAATTATTAGTTGAACCAATCGGGCTTTTACGGGCAGTTGATCCCCACCTAACTTCTTTGCTTCCACTAAATTTTGAGGTGGGGGTCTTACTGCCCTTTAATGCGGGATAAATAGGAAATCATTATATTCATTTCTCCTGTAGCACGAATATATAAAGATCAACTATTCATCGAATTTACTTTATCAATTTAGATACGTTATCACATTTATTAATAGGACTATGCACATTATTTTCTATTTAAAAACCAAAAATGATAAAATCTTTAGACTTGTTCACGCTTTCATTATACAACGAAAGGAAACCGTCTAAAAGACTAGACGGTTTCCAAAACGGAATTTTATTCTTACGCTTTACCGTTAGAACCGAACTCACGCATTTTACCAGCAACAGTTGCTTTAATAGCGTCACGGCCAGGTCCAATAAATTTACGAGGATCGTAAACTTCTTGGTCTTTGTTTAATACTTCACGAACAGCTTTTGTAAACTCGATTTGGTTCTCAGTGTTTACGTTGATTTTTGAAGTACCTAAAGAGATAGCTTTTACGATATCAGCAGTTGGGATACCAGTACCACCGTGTAATACTAAAGGTACGCCAGTGAAGTCACGAACTTGTTCCATTTCAGCGAATCCTAAGTTAGGCTCACCTTTGTAAGGACCGTGTACAGAACCTAAAGCTGGAGCTAGGCAATCGATACCTGTTGCTTCAACAAGGTGTTTACACTCTGCAGGATCAGCGTAAATTACGCCTTCAGCGATAATGTCGTCTTCTTGTCCGCCAACTGTTCCAAGCTCAGCTTCAACAGATACGTTACGAGCGTGTGCGTATTCTACTACTTTTTTAGTAGTTTCAACGTTTTCTTCGAATGGGTGGTGAGAAGCGTCGATCATTACAGATGTGAAACCTGCATCGATTGCTTCTTTACATTTTTCAAAGCTTGAACCATGGTCAAGGTGAATCGCTACAGGAACAGTGATGTTCATTTCTTCGATTAAAGCTTTAACCATAGCTACAACTGTTTTGAAACCAGTCATATGACGAGCTGCACCCTCAGATACACCTAGGATTACAGGAGATTTTTCTTCTTCCGCAGCAGCTAAGATAGCTTGAGTCCACTCTAAGTTGTTCATGTTGAATTGACCAACTGCGTATTTTCCTTCTAGTGCTGTGTTTAGCATTTCTTTCATAGAAACTAAAGGCATGGTGAATCCTCCTAAAAAACGTTTTTTGTATCCGATAAATTCTTATCGCTGGTAGTATGACCAGGATAAGGTAAATTATGTATATTTACCTACCGGACTTTTTTCTACACTCAATAGGATAACAACTTGTACTCAAAAACTCAACTGTATTCACCTGCTCAATAGTCCATGTAAACGCTTTTTTCCATATTTTTTATAAAAAATTCATTTTTTACGCCTCTACAGCAAGTTGCTCTCTCACAGCTTGACGAATTTCATCAATATCAAATGGTTTAGCAAAATGCATTAAAGCACCTAAATCTTTTGCTTCTTGGATCATATCAAGCTCTCCATAAGCAGTCATTAAAATTACTTTAATACTCTCATCAATTTCTTTTACATGCTTTAAAATCTCTATACCATCCATGCCTGGAATTTTCATATCTAACACTACTAAATCTGGATTATCTTTTTTCACGATATCTAAAGCTTGAAATCCATTCGCTGCTTGGAATGTCTGATAACCTTCTTTTTGGAACACTTCATGTAATAAAACACGAATCCCATATTGATCATCAACGATTAAAATTTTACCTTCCATAATTCCCAACCTTTCTGTGTAAGTACAAGATTTAAAGCTTCTTATATCTTAACGATTTATTTTCGCTATTCTTTGGCAAATTCCTTCCTATTCTTTCTTATTTTACCGTTTCCTATTTTGTTATGCTACCCTACGATTTCACCTTTCGAAAAAAATAAATTATAATGAAAGCCGGCAAACACGTACGAAGGGAGTAACATTATGTTAAAAATTTTTTCAACTCAATTAAGTGGTTATTTCTCCAGGGTTTCCCAAAAAGAGGAAATGAATATAGAAGATAGTGCTCGTTTACTTGCTCAAGCACTAGTTGGCGATGGTTTCATTTATTTATATGGTACAAATGAAATGGAGGGCGTTGTTGCCGAAGCACTATTCGGTGCTGAACCAATGAAGCAAGCAAAACGCTTATTTGAAAATGGTAAAGAAGCAGAAGTAACCTCTGCAGATCGTGTACTTCTTATTAGCCGTTTTTCAACAGATGAAGCGGTTGTAGAAATTGCAAAAAAACTACAAGAAGAGGGACACTCTATTGTCGGCATTTCTGCTCTTCAAAAAGGTACGGAATCACTGGAACAATATACAGACGTACATATTGATACAAAACTGTTAAAAGGTCTTATTCCAGACGATGAAGGTAATCGCTACGGGTTCCCAAGCTTAATAGTAGCTTTATTTGCTTATCACGGAATCAAATTTACAATCGATGAAATGTTAAATGAATATTAAAAAAAGCGCCTTATTTCAGGCGCTTTTTTTATTACTTGCTCTCTTTATTCGTAATAGAAGCTCTTACGAAGTCATGGAACAATGGTTGTGGACGGTTTGGACGAGAAACAAGTTCTGGATGGAACTGTGCTGCCACGAACCAAGGATGGTCTTTTAATTCAATGATTTCAACTAGACGGCCGTCTGGGCTTGTACCAGAGAATACAAATCCTTCTTTTTCCATATCCGGACGGAACTGATTGTTGAACTCATAACGATGACGATGACGCTCATATACAACCGGCTCATTATAAGCATTGTAAGCATTTGTTTCTTCAGCAAGCTTACATGGGTATAGACCAAGACGAAGTGTACCACCTAGGTCCTCTACATCTTTTTGCTCTGGTAATAAGTCAATGATTGCATATGGTGTATCAGGGTTGATTTCAGAAGAGTTAGCACCTTCTAAACCTAATACATTACGTGCGAATTCGATTGATGCAAGTTGCATACCTAAGCAAATTCCTAAGAATGGAACTTTGTTTTCACGAGCATATTGAATCGCAACGATTTTACCTTCTACACCACGATCACCGAAGCCACCTGGTACAAGGATACCATCTGTGTCTCCTACTAATTCTTGTACATTTTCTGCTGTTACGTGCTCAGCATTTACCCATTTTACTTCTACATCTGTGTCGAATGAGTAACCAGCATGACGAAGTGCTTCTACAACAGAAATATATGCATCTTGAAGTTCTACATATTTACCAACAAGAGCGATTTTTGTTTTCTTAGAAAGATTACGTACTTTGTTAACTAGCGCAGTCCACTCTGTCATATCTGCAGCTGGATTGTCTAATTTTAAGTGATCGCAAACGATTTGGTCCATGTTTTGTTCTTGAAGAGATAATGGAACCGCATATAAAGTATCTGCATCGCGTGCTTCGATAACTGCTTTTGTATCGATGTCACAGAATAATGCAAGCTTGTCTTTCATATCTTGAGAAACAGGAAGTTCTGTACGAACAACGATAATGTTTGGTTGAATACCTAAGCTACGAAGCTCTTTAACGCTATGTTGCGTCGGTTTTGTTTTCATTTCACCCGCTGCTTTTAAGTACGGGATTAACGTACAGTGAATGTACATTACATTGTCACGACCAATGTCGCTCTTAATTTGACGGATTGCTTCTAAGAATGGTAGAGACTCGATATCACCAACAGTTCCACCGATTTCTGTAATAACAACATCCGCATTTGTTTCACGGCCAGAACGATATACGCGCTCTTTAATTTCGTTAGTAATATGAGGAATAACTTGAACTGTTCCTCCTAGATATTCACCGCGACGCTCTTTTTGAAGAACTGAAGAGTAAATTTTACCTGTTGTTACGTTGCTGTATTTGTTTAAGTTAATGTCGATAAAACGCTCATAGTGACCAAGGTCTAAGTCAGTTTCTGCGCCATCATCTGTTACGAATACCTCACCGTGTTGGTATGGGCTCATAGTCCCTGGGTCTACGTTAATGTATGGATCAAACTTTTGAATCGTTACATTTAAACCACGATTTTTTAAAAGTCTTCCAAGAGATGCTGCTGTAATACCTTTTCCTAAAGACGATACTACACCGCCTGTTACAAAAATATACTTAGTCATGAAAAAGCTCCCTTCTATTTTGCTGTTATATAATCACCGTTGCAAAGCGCAACGTATGTAGATAACACTGTATCCATCTTATTGTTAGACTCTTTTTATTTTCTAAACAAAAAACAAAAAAGAAAATTGCTCCCCTCATCACATAAAGTAATAAGTAGGGAGCAATTTTCTTTTATATTTACACTTTAAAAGTATTATCGTCCTTTTTTAAAGAGCCCAAAAATGATTCTACATGGACGATAATGAAAAGTCAAGAACTACAGTTCTTCCTCTTCTTCTTCTTCAGTTTCATCATACTCAAGTTCTTCTTCAGCGAAGTCGTCTTCTTCATCTTCATCTAAATCATCAAGATCATCGTCGTCTCCGTCTTCATCTTCAAGAACCTTGTCCAAATCTTCTACATCATCTTCTTCGTCTGCATTTCCGTCTGCATCGTCAAAGTCATCTTCATCTTCTTCAATGTAGTCGTCAAAACCGTCTTCTTCAACTTTACGTTTTTTCTTCGGTTTTGGCTGCGGTAAGATTTCTTCATCAATTTGCTCATATGGGTACCAGCTGCGTAGTCCCCAACGATTTTCTCCTAAATTAATGAAACGTCCATCGATGTTTAAGTCTGTATAAAATTGTGCGAGTTTCGCATTAACTTGCTCTTGAGATAGTCCCAGCACTTGAGCGATTTCTTGAACCAACTCGTTGAATGTCGTTGCTTGTCTTTTATCCCCTAAAACGCTATGTACAACTTCAATCATTGAACATTCTTTTAGCTCTTCTGGTGAATATTGCTTAAAATTCACTTATGCGGCACTTCCTTTCATCAAATATAACCTTATATATAACGGTCTGCCTAAAAAAATCCATACTATTCATTATAAACAAAAGTCGCACAAATATGCTACAAAAAAAACGGGAAACTTTTATATGGCAATAAAATTAATAATTTGTCTGTTCCTTATTTCGGAAGCATATGGGCACCTTGTAACACATACCTAATTTGCATTTCTGTATATTCTTCGAGCGTATACAGTTTTTGCAGCGCCCAGCGTCTAAACCCCCACATTTGTCCTTGTATAAAAATATTATGTGCAAGAAGCTGTATTTCTTTTTTATTTAATATAAATGTTCCGTTTTCCGTACACTGTTCTAAAATATCCTCAAACATTCCTACCATTTGAAACTCTTTTTCTAATACATATGGGAGAGATTCTTTCGGTAAAAAACGTACTTCTTGATACATAATTAATACTTCTTCTTGTAATTCGTCCATCACTTTAAAGTAATTCGTTATCGCTACCTTTAAACTTTCTATACTCCCTTTTTCTGTACAGACTACTTCCTCTAATCGTTCTTTTACATGTTCATATATACTATCACAAACTAAATACAAAACATCATCTTTTGTACGAATGTACTCATAAAGTGTCCCTATACTAAACCCAGCCGCTTTTGCAATCTCTCTCGTTGTGGTACGCGGAAATCCTTTTTGTTTAAACAGTTGCACCGCACCTTTAATCATTTGTTCACGTCTTAACGCAACTAATTTTTCATCTTTCACCGATGCATGTACATTATGTTTAACCATTCCCTTCACCTCTCTCTATTATTTTTTGGAAGGAAAAAGCGTAGGAAAATACCTACGCTTTCGTTCCTACTTCGTTAACATACGAGAAATCACAAGCCTCTGAATCTCTTGTGTTCCTTCATATATTTGTGTAATCTTTGCATCTCGCATATAACGTTCTACTGGATAATCTTTCGTATAACCGTAACCACCAAATACTTGCACCGCTTCAGTCGTCACCTTCATCGCTGTATCCCCTGCAAATACTTTTGACATCGCCGATTCTTTTCCATACGGAAGCCCTTCTGATTCAAGCCAAGCCGCTTGATATGTTAAAAGGCGTGCCGCTTCTACATCTGTTGCCATATCCGCAAGTTTAAAGCCAATCCCTTGCTGCGCCGCAATTGGCTTTCCAAATTGATGGCGCTCCCTTGCATATTCTACAGAAGCATCTAAAGCCCCTTGCGCAATACCAACAGCTTGCGCCGCAATACCGTTACGACCTCCATCTAATGTTTGCATCGCAACTTTAAATCCTTGCCCCTCTTCTCCAAGTAGATTCTCTACAGGAATACGGCAATCTTCAAACATAATTTCAGTCGTTGGTGAAGAGCGAATCCCTAGCTTGCTCTCCTTCTTCCCAACTGAAAATCCTGGTGTATCGCTTTCTACAATAAATGCACTCGTACCGCGCTGCTTCGATTCAGGATCAGTTAGCGCAAAAACAACATAAATATCAGCAATACCGCCATTTGTAATGAAAATTTTTGATCCATTTAAAATATAATGGTCGCCATCTCTCTTTGCGATTGTCTTCATTCCACCAGCATCCGATCCAGATCCTGGCTCCGTTAAACCGTATGCACCAATTTTCTTCCCTTCAGCCATCGGTCGTAAAAACTTTTGCTTTTGTTCTTCCGTCCCAAATTTAAAAATTGGCCATCCCGCAAGTGAAGTATGTGCAGATAGTGTTACACCTGTTGAAGCACAAACTCGAGATAATTCTTCAATAGCAATTACGTACGCTAAGTAATCGCTTCCAATTCCACCGTACTCTTCAGGCCATGGAATACCGGTTAAACCAAGCTCTGCCATTTGATCAAATAACTCTCGATCAAATCGCTCTTCCTCATCACGCTCAGCTGCTGTTGGCGCCACTTCATTCTTAGCAAAATCTCGAACCATTTTTCTTATCATTTCATGTTCTTCTGATAGTTTAAAATGCATCTCCGTCTCCCCCTCGTCCTTTTATAAAGCACGGCTAATAACAAGTTTCTGTATTTCACTCGTTCCCTCATATATTTGCGTGATTTTCGCATCACGGAAAAATCTTTCTACTGGATAGTCTTTCGTATAACCGTAACCACCAAATACTTGCACCGCCTCAATCGCGACTTCAACCGCTGTCTTAGAAGCGAATAATTTTGCAATAGATGCTTCTTTACCGCATGGTAATCCTTGTGCCCTAAGAGATGCCGCTCTATATACGAGTAACCTTGTTGCTTCGACACTCGTTGCCATATCTGCAAGTTTGAAGCCAATCCCTTGCTGCGCCGCAATCGGTTTCCCAAATTGCTCTCGTTCTTTTGCATAATCAATCGCACATGCAAGCGCCGCTTCAGCAATTCCTAACGCCTGTGCACCGATTCCAATTCGCCCAACATCTAAATTCGCCATCGCCACCTTGAATCCTTGTCCTTCTTCCCCAAGTAAATTCTCCGTTGGCACTTTCATATCTTCAAAAGTAAGTTGTACTGTACGAGAACCGAGAAGCCCCATCTTATGTTCATCTTTTCCGATGATTAAACCAGGTGTATCTTTCTCTACTATAAATGCTGAAATCCCGCTTTTCCCTGCCTCTGGATTTGTAGAAGCGAATACAATGTATGTACTTGCTTCACCACCATTTGTAATAAACACTTTCGATCCATTAATAATATAATGATCGCCTTTTTTCACAGCTCTTGATTTCAAACTCCCTGCATCTGATCCTGCATTTGGCTCTGTTAAAGCAAATGCACCTAAATATTCCCCGGTTGCAAGTTTAGAAACATATTTTTTCTTCTGTTCTTCTGTTCCGAAATATAAAATCGGATTCATTCCAACTGACGTATGTACAGCTAAAATTACACCAACTGTTGCACTTACCTTTGAGATCTCCTCAATTGCTAGAATGTAAGAAATAAAATCCATTTCTGCCCCGCCGTATTTCGCAGGCGCTGGAATACCCATTAATCCAAGCTCACCCATCTTTTGCAAAATCTCTTTTGGGAACACCCCTTGTTCCATGCTAGGAACAAAGGGAGCTATTTCCTTCTGTGCAAAATCCCGAACCATTTTCCTCATCATTTGCTGCTCTTCATTAAAACGAAAGTTCATATACTCCGCCTCCATTTGCTATATATCCTCTTAACAATTTGGTAAGACCACTATTTTGTAACAAAGGGGGAATTTATTCGTAAACGTAGAATCCACGACCTGTTTTACGACCTAACCATCCTGCATTCACATACTTACGTAATAACGGACATGGGCGATATTTACTATCTCCTAATCCTTCATGCAACACTTCCATAATGTATAAACACGTATCTAAACCGATAAAATCAGCGAGCGTCAAAGGCCCCATCGGATGGTTCATACCAAGCTTCATTACTTCATCAATTGCTTCTTTCGTCGCTACACCTTCATATAACGTATAAATTGCTTCGTTAATCATCGGTAGCAAAATGCGGTTTGATACGAAACCTGGGAAATCATTTACTTCAACTGGTACTTTCCCAATTTTTTTCGTAATATCTTCAATTGCTTCATATACCGCATCATCTGTAGCCAAACCACGAATAATCTCAACAAGCTTCATAACTGGAACTGGATTCATAAAGTGCATACCGATTACCTTTTCCGGACGCTTCGTTACTGCTGCAATTTCTGTAATTGGTAGAGATGACGTATTCGTTGCTAAAATAGCGTGTTCTGGTGCGATTTCATCTAGATTCGCAAATATTTTCTTTTTAATATCCATTTTCTCAACAGCTGCTTCAATAATAAGATCCGCTTCTTTCACACAATCTAAATCAAGCGTTACTGTAAGACGATTTAATGTTTCTTCCTTCTCTTCTTCCTTCATGCGTCCTTTTTCTACTTGGCGCGCTAAGTTTTTCGTAATGATAGCCAATCCTCTATCTAATTGCTCTTGTTTTAGATCTTGTACCTTCACGTCATACCCTGCCATTGCACATACTTGCGCAATCCCTGATCCCATTTGCCCTGCACCAATTACAACAATCTTTTGTACACCCATTTTTTCTTCCCCCTTAATTGTTAATAAATTTTATACCCTCGAACTTTGATTAGTGAACTTCAATCATCACTGCGTCCCCTTGACCGCCACCGCTACAAATCGAAGCAATTCCAATTCCGCCGCCGCGCTGCTTAAGTGCATGGATTAATGTTACGATAATGCGCGCTCCGCTTGCTCCAATCGGATGTCCCATCGCCACTGCGCCGCCATTTACATTCAATTTTTCTGGATCAATTCCTGAGATTTCTGTACTTGCAATTGCTACCGCTGCAAATGCTTCATTAATCTCGAATAAATCGATGTCTTCAATTGTCTTGCCTGTTTTTTCAAGCAATGCGTTAATTGCATAACCTGGCGTTCTTGGGAAATCTTTAGATTCCACTGCAATTGCTGTATGCGCCAAAATTGTCGCTAATGGCTTTCTTCCTTCTTGCTTCGCTCTGTCTTCGCTCATTAATACAAGTGCAGCACCACCATCGTTTAGTCCTGGCGCATTACCAGCTGTCACCGCTGCTGTCTTATCAAATACTGGTTTTAACTTTGCTAACTTTTCAATCGTTGTATCTTCACGCGGCGCCTCATCCTTTGCAACGACAATAGGATCGCCTTTTCTTTGCGGGATCGTTACTGGCACAATCTCCTCTTCAAAACGTCCTTCTTTATGCGCTGAAACCGCACGCTGATGGCTACGATATGCCCATTCATCTTGCGCTTCGCGAGAAATTCCATCTTCCTTCGCAACTTCTCCGCCATAAACACCCATGTGTGTACCTGAAAATGCGCATGTTAAACCGTCAGCAACGTTTAAATCAATAACTTCGTTGTTTCCCATTCTGTATCCCCATCTTGCTCCGCGTAAAATGTAAGGACTGTTACTCATCGACTCCATACCGCCAGCTACAATCAGTGATTGATCGCCAGTACGAATAATCTGATCCGCTAACGTAACCGCACGAAGCCCTGATGCACAAACTTTATTCACTGTTTCCGTCTGTACTTCCCAAGGGATTCCAGCAGCCCTTGCAGCTTGGCGCGATGGAATTTGTCCCTGTCCACCTTGAATAACCGTTCCAAATATAACTTCTTCAACAACACTAGCCGCAACATTCGCTCTTTCAAGCGCTGCTTTAATTGCAATTCCTCCAAGTTCCGTCGCTTTTACATCTTTTAAAGATCCTCCAAATTTTCCAACTGGTGTTCTTGCAGCACTTAAAATAACTGTTTTACTCATGTTTCTTTCCCCCATTTCATTTTTTAACACTGAGCGCTCGCTCGGTATCCCTACGTTGAGAAGAGGTGCAATCATTGCACCTCTTTCTAAAGTTGTATACATTCTTACAAACTACATCGCTTCTTTTTTCTGTCCGATAACAGATCGTTCTAAAATCTCTGTCACATCAAGAGTTTGGACTTTCTCTTCTACCTCTTTCGCTTTCGTTCCATCACTGATCATCGTTAAGCAATATGGACAACCTGTACCAATAATGGATGGCTGTACAGCTAATGCTTGTTCTGTACGAGCAACGTTAATACGAGAACCTGTTGTTTCTTCCATCCACATTAAGCCACCACCTGCGCCACAGCACATTCCAGTTTCACGGTTACGTGCCATTTCTACAAGATTCACTCCAGGAATCGCTTTCAAAATGTCACGTGGCGCTTCGTACACTTCGTTGTATCTTCCTAAATAACAGGAATCATGGTACGTAACTGTTTCTTCAATAGCGTGAACAGGCTTTAAGAGCCCTTCTTTCACCCACTGAGCTAACAATTCTGTATGATGATAGACTTCTGCTTGCAAGCCAAAGTCCGGATACTCATTTTTAAATGTGTTATAAGCATGAGGATCAATCGTAACGATTTTCTTCACTCCTGCCTTTTCAAATTCTTCGATATTCTTTGTCGCCATCTCTTGGAATACAAATTCATTCCCAAGGCGGCGTGGTGTATCTCCAGAATTCTTTTCTTTATTACCGAGAATTGCGAATGAAATGCCTGCTTCGTTCATTAACTTTGCAAATGATATTGCAATCTTCTGACTACGGTTGTCGTATGATCCCATTGAACCAACCCAGAATAAATACTCGAATTCCTCACCAGCTTTTGACTTTTCTTTTACAGTCGGAACTGTTACTTCGTCATCACCTTGGCGCCATGTTTCACGCTCTTTACGGTTCAGACCCCACGGATTCCCTTGACGCTCGATATTTGTCATCGCGCGTTGTGCTTCCGCGTCCATTTTTCCTTCTGTTAAAACGAGATATCGACGTAAATCAATAATTTTGTCAACATGCTCATTCATAACTGGACATTGATCTTCACAGTTACGACACGTTGTACATGCCCAAATCTCTTCCTCTGTAATAACATCTCCGATTAAACTCGGATCGTAAGCGAACGTTGTAGCCGCTGATTCTTGTTGTCCTTTTCCAGCTGCCATCATCGCTAACTGATTTCCTTGTGTATTATTGAAGGCAACTACTGGAACCCACGGTGCTTTTGATGTTACCGCAGCTCCTTTATCAGTTAAATGATCTCGAAGTTTTAAAATTAAGTCCATCGGCGATAACATTTTTCCTGTACCTGTTGCCGGACACATATTTGTACAACGGCCACACTCTACACAAGCGTATAAGTCAATAAGTTGATTTTGTCTAAAGTCTTCAATTTTACCAACACCAAATGTTTCTTGCGTTTCATCTTCAAAATCAATCTTTTCCAGCTTCCCTGGGTTTGAAAGACGACCGAAGAATACATTAGCTGGTCCCGCAATTAAATGCGCATGTTTTGATTGTGGAACATACACTAAAAACGTTAACAAAATTAGTAAATGCACCCACCAAGAAAAATAGAACACTGAAATGGCTACGGTTTCATTTATCCCGCTAAAAACGTAAGCGATTGCAGAAGCGATTGGTTCACTCCATGAAAGCTCCTCGCCATGCCATATAAGTCCCATACCGTTACCAAGTAGCACAGAAATCATTAAACCACCGATAAAGATAAGAACAAGACCTGATTTGAAGTTACGTTTTAAACGAACAAGCTTTTCTACATAACGTCTATGAAAAGCCCAAAATACTGCAATTAAAATAACAAGTGTGACAATTTCCTGGAAGAATGTAAATGCAGGGTATAGTGGTCCAAGTGGAAGATGTGATCCTGGTGCGAGTCCTTTCCAAACGAAGTCAATTGCTCCAAATTGGACAAGAATAAATCCGTAAAAGAACATAACGTGAATGATGCCGCTTTTCTTATCTTTCAGCAGCTTTTTCTGACCGAAAACATTGACCTTAAGGAGATCCCAACGCTCTTTAAAACGACGGTCAAATTCAATTTTTTTTCCTAATTGTATGTAGGCCATTCTCGTCCGTATAAGATATACAAACAAATATCCTGCATAAGCAATAACAGCAATGGCAGCCAGCCAATTAATGATCAGTAAGCTATTCATTTTTATGCTACCCCTCTCTTTGTAAGCCCTCTTTCTTTTTTGAATCTTCAAAAATATATAATTTTCTGAATTATATCCCCTATCCCCATTATATAATGAGTGAGCATTCAGTCAACAGTTTTTTGTTATAGAACAACACATTTTTTCATAAAGCTGTTTATTTCGGTGAAACTATAAAGTGAAACTTTAATCAGTAGGGGTGGTTCATCCCCCACTGATTATTAGTTGAACCAATCGGGCTTTTACGGGCAGTTGATTTCCAAACTAACTTCTGCTTATTCATCAATTTTTGAAGTAGGAGGCTTACTGCCCGTTAAAGCGGGGTAAAGTGAAACTTTAATCAGCGGGGAGGGTTCATCCCCCACTGATTATTAGTTGAACCAATCGGGCTTTTACGGGCAGTTGA